>NZ_DASYZI010000045.1:0-3626 GCF_035946395.1 Actinocrinis sp. | reverse complement strand
CCGGCCACTCCGGCTGCTCCAGCCGCTCCTGCTGCTCGCGCTGCCCCCCGTGCTCCGCCCACCGCCGCCGGATGCCAGCACGCCAGGCCTCGTACTCGGCCACGTTGGCGGCAGACGGCCCCAACTCCTCCAGCGCCGCATCCGCCCAGCCCGCAGCCGTACGCGCGTCCACTCCAGCGAGCACCCGCACCGCTTCACCGCAGTGCGGCGGCAACGGCACCGCAGCGCGCATCCGTGCAGCCGCGCCGAAGACGGCTCCCTGCGCGAGATGGGCCGCATACGGGGCAGCGAAATCCACCAGACCTCGTAACTCGTCCTCGGCGGCCCCGCCCGCGTAGGTCGCGGCCAAGCCGATGCCGCTCCACAGATCCGCGCGGCGCGGCTCGGGAAACAGCGCCACCCGAAGTGCCAACGCCTCCGGATCAGCGCATTCGTGGAACCAGAGCGAGCGGCCCAACCCCTGGTCACGGATAGCCCGGCGAGCCGGGCCCACCGCCTCCACCGCCTGTCCGCCAACCACCCGGTCCGACGCGAAGAACCCCTGGTGGAACCCGAATCCGTCCCAGGCGAGCCAGCGCAGCATCGGATCACCGGCGCGCAACCCGTGCCATGGACGCAGTCGGAGCCTGGCGAAAGCCCAGCCGACGCCGACATGGATCAGATGCGGATACCCGGCGCCGGGCCCCTCCGTCAGCCGACGCAGCCGACGCCCGCCGGAAAGCGTGAGCAGGTCCAGCAACGCACAGCCCATCCCGGCGCCCTCGTATGCAAACCCTCGGAACTCCCCCGCGCACTCCGCAAGGCCCTGATGGAGCCGTTCGCCACCCCCGCCGCCACCCCCAACCGCAAGGTTGAAGCCTTCAAGAAACGCGCGCCCGGACTCTTCCAGCCGTCCCCTGGCGGGGCCGCCACGAAGCCGGAAGCGCCGCAGCCCGAAGTCGACCTGGGCAGGATCCTGACGCAGCAGCCGAGCACCGAGCCCACCGAACCCGAAACTGAAACCAGAGCCGGACCCGGAATCGGAATCGGTGGCGGACCGGACGGCGACAGCAGCCGGGGCGCCCTCATCAGGGCGAACCTGCGAAACCACCTGATCCCTCCCTCCTCGATCCGACGCGCGCGGCCCCCGTGGCGGCGCGAGCCGGCTGACGTCCAGTCAGGGGAATGCCGGGACAAACAGTGGAGGAGTGAATCAGGCAAATACAAGCTCATGCCATCATTCGGGTGAATCATGAATAATCGGGTGTTGGAATCCAGGCACGGATCGCCAAGCGGGACATGATGAACGCGCGGCCGCCGCACCGGCGGTTCCGTTCTGCATGGGAGTCGCGGTGTTCAATCTCAGCCCGTTCACGCTGCTCTTCCTGGTACTGCTGGCGGTGTTCATCTTCGGACCGGACCGGCTGCCCACCGTCGTCGGCGAGACCGCGCGCGCCCTGCGCCGCGCACGCCGGGCGCTGCGTTCAGCCTCGGAAGGCCTGCGCGAGGAGTTGGGCCCCGAGTTCCGCGACCTGGACCTGGCCGAGCTCAACCCGCGCACCTTCGTGCGCCGTCACCTGCTTGAGGACGAGCCGACGGCCCCGTCCGCGCCCGCGCCCCGCCCAGCCCCCGAGGGCTGGCCCGCGCACGTGCCGTTCCCCTCAGCCGCGGAAATGGGCATGGGGACGGACGTCGATCCGTTGACCGCCCCGATTCCCCGAGGCAAGGATCCAATCCCCGCCCCCGAGTCGCCTTCCGACCTCGCAGCGGAACACTCGCCGCCCGCGCACCCGCCAACCACGGGCTCGCCGGCTCACGCCGCCGTAAGCCAACCGGATGATGCGACCAAATGACCCTCCCCAGCCTCACCCGATCGAGTGGTATCAGCCACGCCACACCGCCAGACGACGTCAACCATCCCGAGTTCTGAAGCAGTAGATGCTTCGCTAGATGTCAATGTACGTAGGCTTTTACGGCCGTCACGCCCAAGAGCCGACGCCCGTGAGCCGGAAGAGGCAAGAGGGAAGAGGGAAGAGGTCGTCATGGTCGAGAACCGCCTGCTGGAAATCATCATCGTGGCCCTGGTGCTCATGGTCCTGTTCGGGGCCAAACGCCTGCCCGACACCGCCAGGTCGCTGGGCAGGTCCCTGCGCATCCTCAAGTCCGAGGCACGGGCGGGAGCCGAGGAGGACAAGGCCTACGAGTCCAAGGCGATCAACGGCGTCGTGCACCAGTCCGAGTCGGCCGCGTTCGCCGCGTTCCCCATGAACACCGCCCAGGAGCACGCCGCCACGACCGCGGACGGCGCGGGCGTCGAACGCTGAACCCCGCGGAACTGACTCGCGTGACCGCGATCCCGCTCAAGCGCGCTCGCCGCGCCGACTCGCCGGACAGCCGGATGACCGTGCGCGAGCATCTCAGGGAGCTGCGCAACCGGCTGGCCAAGGCGCTCCTCGGCGTCGGCGTCGGATCGGCGCTCGGCTGGTGGGTGCACGGCCGACTCATCGCCAAGCTCACCGGACCGGTCTGCGCGATCCACGGCCTGCACGGCATCGGCCGCCCGACGCCGGCCTGCCCCAACGGCCTGTTGGTGCTGCAAGGCGTGCTCTCGCCGCTGACCTTCACGTTCAAGGTCGCACTGCTCGCCGGTCTGATCACCTCCAGCCCGGTGTGGTCCTACCAGCTCTGGGCATTCGCCGCGCCCGGTCTGCACCGACGTGAAAAACGTTACGGCCTGGCCTTCGTGAGCGCAGCGGTCCCCCTGTTCCTGGGCGGCGCGGCGCTCGCGTACTGGGTGTTCCCGAAAGCGCTCCAGATCGTGCTCGGCTTCACCCCGAACTCGTTCAGCAACTCGATCCCGGGAGACCAGTTCCTGGACTTCTTCCTGCGGATGATCGCGGTGTTCGGGCTCTCCTTCGAACTGCCGCTGCTGCTGGTGCTGCTCTACGTCCTAGGCGTGGTCAGCGCCCGTTCGCTGCTCGGGAAGTGGCGCGCCTTCGTCTTCGGCATCTTCGTCTTCGCGGCCCTCGCCACGCCGACCGGCGACCCCTTCACCATGATGGTGCTCGCGCTGCCGATGACAACGCTCCTGGCCCTGGCGCTGGCCGTGGTGCACCGGCTCGACCGGGTACGCACCCGCCGCGCAGCCGAGCGTCCCGAGCCATCACCCGACACCGCGTCAGACCTCGACCTGACCCCCACACCGGTCGAACCACCCACACAACTCGTGGACTAATCACCCGAACGGCGAGAAGCCTCGGCCCGCTCCTATGGCACCCCGAGAGGATCCCGAGACGACCCATGGACGCAAACCCCTCCACTGCCCCAACCCCGCTCCCACTCCCGCCGCTGACTCCGGCCCCGCACTCAACCCCAACCTCGCCCCCACCACTGACCACAGCTCCATCCCGAACCCCACTCCCGTCCCCACCACTAACCACGGCCCCGATCCCACTCCCGCAGCCGATCACCCGAGCCGCCCTAGCTCGCCGCTCAGCGTCACTATCCGCAAAAGCCCTGGTCGGCACACTTGCCTTAGGCCCCGCCCTCGCCCGAGGCCTCGTCCGCCGTGACTTGCCCTCCCGCACAGAGCGCTGGCTGGCGGACTTCGTCACAGGCCTCGGCCCCGCATTCATCAAGATGGCGCA
>NZ_DASYZI010000044.1:0-1580 GCF_035946395.1 Actinocrinis sp. | reverse complement strand
TCGAGTCCCGGGCGGCGCGCACATGCTCCGTTGGAGGAACGGGATAACTCACCTGGCCCTCATCCAGGATACTGCGGGTTCAAGTCCCGCACGGAGCACGGCCCCATCGTCTATCGGTTAGGATCCGGGACCTTCAATTCCGGGAACAGGGTTCGACTCCCGGTGGGGCTGCTGCGGGGTAGCCAAGTCAGGTACGGCGCTGGGCTCATAACCCAGAGATGCGCGGGTTCGAATCCCGTCCCCGCTACGAAGATCTACCACATTCCGGTGTCGCCTAACGGCAGGGCCCGTGGTTGTTACCCACGTGATAGCGGTTCGAATCCGTTCGCCGGAGCCATGGCGTCTTAGCACAATCTGGCCAGTGCGCCACCCCGTCAAGGTGGAATATGCGGGTTCGAGTCCCGTAGACGTCGCCACGCCCGCTTAGCTCAGGGGAAGAGCGCCTGCGTGACAGGCAGGAGGGCGGAGGGTCGGAACCTCCAGCGGGTACCACGCTCCTGTGGTGAAACGGAGATCACGCCTGACTACGAATCAGGAGACTGGGGGTTCGAGTCCTCCCGGGAGCACGCATTGGCTGATGGGCGGCCACCGAGAGGCCGCCCAGGACAATCGCCGCTCAGATCGCGCTGATCGCCGCTGGCGCTCGCTCCGCTCGGGCCAGTGCCCGCAGCAACGCCGCCTGGCCGCGCCGCCGGGCGGCGAGGCGGGCCAGCAGGATCAGCACGGGGTCGAAAGCTGCGTCCGGAAGTTCCGGCGTGGCGATGCCGACGCTGACCGCGAGGTCGTCCAGGTGCACGGCGAGTTCCAGCATCCGAGTCGTGAGGAAGTCATCGAGGGTCAGGCCCCAGCCCGCCTGCGGCATGAACACGGCCTGGTCACCTGGGAGCCGGGCCAGTTTTGCCCGCTGCTCAGCGACCGCGGTGCTGGCGCGCTCGGACAACGACTCCGGCCCCCCGGATGCGATGCTCGCGCCCCTGGCCCGGATGCCGACGTTGACCTCACTATCGAGCGGAGCGCCGAGCCACGCAGCGCGCGCGTAGTGCTCAAGCAACGGTATCGGGGCGACCCCGGAGGCGGGTTCTTCGAGGGCGGAGCTGACGCTGAAGATCTGATACGCCAGGTGCCCGGCCAGGGCGCCGACCGTCATCTCCGCCAGTGCGCTCGGCTCCTCCCCGGCGTCGGCTACCTCCGGCGCCCCCAGCAGCACAACTGCCTGACCCGCGGCCTCCGGGTACGCGGCTATGGCACTCATCAGGTCCTCCATGATCGGGTTCTCGGACACCATCGGCCCGCTCGACCTTGGAGAACGTTCCCACATCGGCCCGGTTAGCTCACCAGCAGAGCGCTCCGCTCACACCGGAGAGGTAGGAGGGGCAGCACCTCCACTGGGTACTGCGGTGCCTGGACCCAGGAAGCGAGGGGCCCGGCCGTGGACCGGGTATGAGCGGGGGCGGTACCCGTCAGGCACCCCAGAGGGCGAGAGGCGGATGTCGGCTGGCCGCACCGGTCTGTAAAACCGGACTCTCCGGAGCACCGCAGGTTCAACTCCTGCCTCGCTCACCGCGCACCGACCGCACACA
>NZ_DASYZI010000043.1:0-19810 GCF_035946395.1 Actinocrinis sp. | reverse complement strand
CACCACACATGGCCGGAAGTTGGTGGCCGCCCATTGTTCCCGTCGGCCGATTCGGGCGTCGCCTGCTGGTGTCTGGACGGCAAGCCGTGGTGCGCGGTCGGGCAACTGGTGGATGCGTTGGCGGTTGCTGAAGACGTGGCGCAGGCCGAGTCGGCTGGCTAAGTACCTACGTCCCGGTCGCGCGTGTCCCCAGTGCGCGGGGGGCTGGTCCAGGTGCCCGCCGAGTACGGCGCCTTAGCGGCGCTGGGACGGGCCGACCGAGCGGTGCTCTTCATCAAGTCACCGGTGTTCAGCATGTCGTGGGTGTTGCGTCCGATTCGGTCCACAGCCGAGCCTACGATGCCGTCGTACGGGCCCATCTCACCCATGAGCCAGGGACCGAGTTCCGGGCGGGTGAGCGGGTCGGTAGCCCCAGAGACCTCCCAGTCGTCCGCCCACCCGATGATGTGCCCACCCACCGATGTGCACGCCTTGGTGACCTGGTCGGCTTGTCTCTCTGGCGAGTTGCTGACATCCGATTTACGCGACAAGCGCCGGACACCGACGAGGCACTTACCGCACCCGTCGTATGGTGTCACTATCTGCATATCTTCCATGGTGAACCAGTACCGACTTGTACGCCACGTGCGTTTTAGGCAGGTATCTGGCCCCGATTCACGGGCACCGAAATTAGCATCACACGCATGGACCAGTTGACCATCCTGTTCGTGATCTTCCTGGCCACCATCTTCTCGGTCCCGGTCGGCCGGCGGATCGGGCTGCCCTCGCCGGTGCTGATGACGCTGTTCGGCGCGGCTATGGCGCTGCTGCCGCAGGTGCCGAACCCGAACATCGAGCCGGACCTGATCCTGCCGCTGGTGCTGCCGCCGCTGCTGTTCGCCGCGGCCCGGCGCACCCACTGGCGGCAGTTCAGGGCGAGCTGGCGCACCGTGCTGCTGCTGGCGGTCCTGCTGGTGCTGGTGACCACCGCGGCGGTGGCCGGGGTCTTCCACCTGCTGAACCCGGGCCTGCCGATCGGCGCGGCCGTGTTGCTCGGCGCGCTCATCTCGCCGCCGGACCCGGTCGCCGCGACGGCCGTGGCCGGGGATCTGAGCCTGCCGCGGCGGCTGATCAACACCCTGGAGACCGAGGGCCTGTTCAACGACGTGACCGCGGTCGTCATCTACGTCGACGCGGTCGGCTCCGTGGTCTCGCACCACTTCTCCGCCGCCGGGGCGCTCGGCGAGCTGGCCCTGTCCGCGGCGATCGCGCTCGCGGTCGGGCTCGGGCTCGGCTGGTTCTCCATCCGCGCGATGGGCGTGCTCGGCGACGCGACGCTCCAGGTCGGCCTCAGCCTGCTGATCCCTTACGCGGTGTACGAGGTGGCGGACCGGCTGCACGGCTCGGGCGTGCTCGCGGTGCTCGTGTACGGGCTCTACCTCTCCGACAAGGTCGACGCGGACGACGTGGCCTACCGGCTGGTCGGCACCGCGTTCTGGGACATCGTGGAGTTGCTGGTCACCGGCTTCGCCTTCGGCCTGATCGGCCAGGAGCTGTACGTCGTGGTCAAAGAGGTCGGCGACGCCTGGAGCTCGCTGCTCGGCGACGCGCTGGCGGTGCTCGCGGTGGTCGTGCTCACCCGGCTGCTCTGGCTGCTGCCCGCCGCATGGCTGGCGAATCGGCTCACCCGCCGGCGGGACACCGGCGACAAGCCGGTCAGCTGGCGGGAGACAGTGGTCATGTGGTGGGCCGGGATGCGCGGCGTGGTGACGGTCGCGCTGGCGCTGGCCATCCCGCTGACCGTGAACGGCGGCGCGGCCTTCCCTGGCCGTGACGAGATACTGTTCACCGCGTTCGCCGTGGTGCTGTTCACGCTGGTGGTCCAGGGACTGACGCTTCCGGTCCTGACCCGCCTGCTCAAGGTGGGGGCGGACGACCAGGCGCAGCGAGAGGCCGAGCGGCGGCTGTGGTACCGGGTCGCGAAGGCGGAGCTGCGGCAGCTCAACGAGGCGGCCGAGGCGGGCGACGTGCCAGAGGATCTGTACGAGCGGCTTTCCAGCCGCCGCGCCGGCCGGCTGGCCCAGGCGTTCCCGGACGCGGTCGACGAGGAGCTGCGCACCCACGTGAGCCAGCGCTTCGGCGAGGCGAAGCTGCTGCACCGGCTGGACCAGGAGATGATCGCGGCCGGCCGCCGGGAGTTGCAGGCGGCACGCTCCGAACCGGGCATAGACCCCGAGCTGGTGGACCGCGTGATGCGCCGTCTGGACCTACGAAGCGAACGGCACTGAGCGTGACCGCCTCCGCACAACTGTGCGCGGCCCACGCGAACGTGGGTCGCGCACAGCCTTTTGCCGACTGCTACCGCACCGACTACCGCGAAACCGAGAACGTCGTCGTGAAGGTGGTGCCGAACAGGCCGGTGTCGGTGAACGCGCTACTGCCGAGCACGTTGTCCATGGCGCCGCCCGCAGCCGGGGCGATGTACACATCGCCAACGGAGTACGTCAGCATCCCGTGGCTGACGGACCAGGACTTGGCACCATTCAGGGTCATCCCGTGGATCACGGCAAGCCCGGTCGGCGTCTGAACGGTGTAATCGAGCGTGTTGCCCGTGATGTTGAGCGTGAGGTTGTTCAGAAGCATCTGCTTGCCGGTCACGGTGTTCTCGACCAGCGAACCGGCGTTGTAGGTGATCGAGGCGGTCTGGTTGCACGGGTCGATCTGCCCGCCGGTGACGGTCCAGGTCGTGATGGTGTAGGTCGACGGAGTCGTGTCGACCAGAATCGGATGCAGCGGCACGATCGTGATGTTGTTGGCCGCCATGTTCGCGATGTAGCTCTTCGTCATGTCGAGTGTGCCCGTGCCACCGGTGACGTTCAGCACGGGGACTGAACACGCGGCGGCGGCACCTGCGCCTGCCTCGGCGGCGGCCGCGGGTCCCGCGGTGAAGCCCGCCAGGGCCAGTGCTGCGCCGGCACCAGTCGCCAGAACGCGCACACGCCGTGTCATTGAGAACAAATCAATCAACTCCCCGATATCGGTGATCTGCGTTGTTCTCGTCGCATATGCACCATTCATCCGAAAGCGGTTCATCTATAGGAGTAAGTGCGCATTGACGACAGGAGGATGTTATTTTCACTTCAGCACCCGCCACATCTTCATAATTGCCCTGATCTCAGATGTCTGATAAGTCGGACATCTTCTATCAATGTGTTCATACTTTGCACGGCGCGGCTGCCCGGAAAGTTTCGGCGCCGAACCGGTCGTGGCCCGCCCGGACACCGGCCGGTCCTGGGACGCTGCCACGCCGTCCGCACGGCGGTGAAGTGGCGGTATCCCGGGGCGCCCCACGCAGGTAAGGTCTGAACATGGCGCTCTTCGACATGGATCTCGATGAACTGGTCGACTACCTTCCGGACCGCACCGAGCCCGAGAATTTCGAAACATTCTGGGCCGACACGCTGACCGCGGCCCGCTCGTTTCCGCTCGGCGCGGTCTTCAAGCCACAGGACACCGGGCTCTCGACGGTCGTCGTCGAGGACGTCACGTTCAACGGCTACGGCGGCCAGCCGATCAAGGGCTGGTTCGTGCGGCCCGCCGCCGCGAGCGGCCCGCTGCCGACCATCGTCGAGTACATCGGCTACAACGGCGGCCGGGGACTGCCCTTCGAGAAGCTGCTGTGGGCCAGCGCCGGATACGCGCACTTCATCATGGACACGCGCGGCCAGGGCGGCGTATGGATGGTCGGCGACACCCCGGACAACGCCGTGGACAGCGACAACCCGGCGTACCCCGGCGTCATGACGCGCGGCGTCTTCACGCCGGAGACGTACTACTACCGCAGGCTCTACACCGACGCGGTGCGCGCGGTCGAGGCGGCGCGCACGCATCCGTACGCTGATCCGTCACGCACGGTCGTCTACGGCGTCAGCCAGGGCGGCGGGCTGGCCATCGCCGCCGCGGGGCTCGTGGACGACGTGGCCGGGCTGCTCACCGAGGTGCCGTTCCTCCAGCACTTCCGGCGCGCCGCCGAGATCACCGACGGCTTTCCGTACAAGGAGATCGCGAACTTCTGCAAGATCCACCGGGACAAGGTCGACCAGGTCTTCCACACGCTGTCCTACTTCGACGGCCTGAACTTCGCGGCGCGTTCGAACGCGCCGGCGCTGTACTCCGTCGCGATGATGGACGACGTGTGCCCCCCGTCCACCGTGTACGCGTCCTACAACCACTACGCCGGGCCGAAGGAGATGGTGGTCTACCCGTACAACGGCCACGAGGGCGGCGAGGCGCACCACGTGCCCGCCGCGCTCGCGTTCGCCGCCGGCGTGACGAAATAAGCAAGTACCAAACTGTCAGGTCACTTGGCAGTCACCCAGAGTATGTGTAACAGATCCGCCTTCGTAGAACCCTGTTAGAGATGTGGGTCGGCGGCCGGTGCGGCGGCTGTCGGCCCTGAGCGCTCTACCGGCCGCTCGGCGGCGCCGCGAGCCGGTCCCGGGCCTCCATCAGCGCGAAACCGAGCAGATTCAGGCCCCTCCAGTCAGCCGGCTCTCGGGCCGAGGGGTCGGCCGCGCTCAACCCGATGCCCCAGATCCGGTCTTGCGGGCTGGCCTCGACGAGCACACGGTTCGCAGTGGACGAAAGGTAGGACCCCAGCGCCGCGTCCTGCCCGAACTTCGCCAGATTCCCCCGCACGACCAACTCGAACCGCTGATCGGCCCAGATCTGCTCGTCGAATCCGTGCACCAGCCGGCCCAGCTTCTTGGCCTCGGCAGGCGACCGGGCGGCGAGGATCCGCTCCTCGGCAGGAAAGTCGCCGAACAGCCGTGCCTTGGCGGCCATCATCCACTGTTCGGCCGACGTGTACTCGACACCGCCGACGACGAACGCGCACGGCCACCACTGGCTCAGACAACCCTTGCCCACCCCGCCGCCGGCGGGAGGCCGGTGCCCCCAGAAGAGCAGCCATTTCGGCGCGGCTCCATACGCGACGCTCTCAGCCAACTGCTCTCGGGTGCGCGCCCCAAGCGGGTCCCGAAATGCCTCCACCGCCACACCCCGTCGTCACGTAAGTAAGTACGCAGATACGTTCGCGAACGTGAGCAACGCGATCGTACCCACGCCGGACCGAGCCGCGCAGAGAATATCCGGGGCATTGAGCAAGGACGCGGGCAAGGACGCGGGCAAGGACGTGGGCAAGGACGTGGGCAAGGCGATCGACGACCTCTATCGGCACACCCACGGTCGACGACCCCCCGCCTTGCGATCGTAAGCGCCGCGCGCCGCGCCCTGATCCGGCCCCGCAGTTCAAACACCGGTGGAGATCTTGGAAGTGCGCCCGGCTCATGCTGGTTTGCCCGATCGATATTTACGTGCGAACTGGGGCTAACTGGGCGATCGGTGCAAGATCTTCAGCGCACGCCTACGACGCAGCCCCGCTCGCGCCGGTCGGTCGCGGCTCAAGCAGCCAGCAGCGCGCTACGTGGCCCGCCTCGGCGGTGGGCAGATCCGGCGGCCGCGTCGCGCAGACGTCCATCGCGAACGGGCAGCGGCTGCGGAAGCGGCAGCCCCCGTCCAGCGCCGACTCACGGCGTTCGGCCCCGTGCCCGTCCCGGCGGGCGATGCGCTGCGCACGCGCCTCGGCCGACTGCGCGCGGGTGCGGGCCGGATCGGGCGCCGCGGCGGCGAGCATCTGCGTGTACGGATGTGCCGGGTACAGGATCACCCGGTCGCTCGGTCCGCGCTCCACCACCTCGCCGCGATACATGACCATGATCTGCGACGAGAAGTGCCGCGCGGTGGCCAGGTCGTGCGTGACGTAGAGCAGTGCGAGGTCGCGGTCGCGCTTGAGCCGGTCGAGCAGCCCGAGGATCTCCAGCCGGATCGAGACGTCGAGCATGGACACCGGCTCGTCGGCCAGCAGCACCTTGGGATTCGTGGCCAGCGCGCGGGCGATCGCGACGCGCTGGCGCTGGCCGCCGGACAGTTCGTGTGGATGCTTGCGGGCGACGTCCTGCGCCGGGGTCAGGTTCACCGAGCGCAGCAGGTCGAGCACGGCGGCCTCAAGCTGCGCGCCACGCCGGTGGTCACCGTGCAGCAACAGCGGCCTGCGCAGGTGATGGGCCACCGTGTGCATCGGGTTGAGCGAGGCGAACGGGTCCTGGAACACCAGTTGCAGGGTCTTGTGATATGCGCGGCGCTCGGCCCGCCGGCCACGCCGCGCGGCGTCCTGCGCCGCGTCGCCGCCGAGCGCGATCCGGCCGGAACTGGGCTTGACGAACCGGCTCAGCGTTCTGACGACGGTGGACTTCCCGCTGCCGCTCTCCCCCACCAGCGCCAGGGTCTGCCCCGGCTCCAGTTCGAAGGACAGCCCGTCCACCGCGCGCAGCCGGCCGCCGCCGCGCTGGTGATAGTCCACGGTCAGGTCGGTCACCGTCAGCGCGCTCATCGTCCGTCCCCGTCGGTCTGTGCGACCGCGAATCGCCGATCGTGCAGATGGCAGGCCACCGGCCAGGATCCGGCCGGGGCCAGCAGCCGCGGGGCGACGGTGTGGCAGGGCTCGAAGACGGACTCGCAGCGCGGCGCGAACGGACAGCCGGTCAGCGTGTGGCGCAGGTCCGGCGGGCTGCCCGGCACGCCGCGCATCTCGCGCCGCTCGCCGCGCAGGTCGGGGAACGAGCGCAGCAGGCCCCTGGTATACGGATGCCGTGCCGCCCCGGCCACCTGCTCGGCGGGCGCGTACTCGACGAACCGCCCGGCGTACATCACCGCGAGCCGGTCGCTGATCTCCAGCAGCAGCGCCAGATCGTGCGTGATGAAGACCACGGAGAAGCCGAGCTGCGCGCGCAGCCGCTCGATCTCGTCCAGGATCTCCCGCTGCACCAGCACGTCCAGCGCCGTGGTCGGCTCGTCCATCACCACGATCTGCGGCTCCAGCGCCAGCGCCATCGCGATCACCACGCGCTGCCGCATCCCGCCGGACAGCTCGTGCGGGTACGAGCGCAGCCGGCGCGGGTCGATGCCGACCATCTCCAGCAGTTCGGCGCACCGCGCGCGGCGGGCCGAACGGTCCATCCCCGGCCGGTGGGTGCGGAAGACGTCCTCCATCTGGCTGCCGATGCCGGTCACCGGGTTCAGCGCGTTCATCGCGCTCTGGAAGACCATCGAGATCTTCTCCCAGCGGAACGCGCGCAACTCCTCGCCGCCGAGCGATCCGAGGTCCACCGCGCTGCCGTCGCGGTCGAAGTACTCGATCACGCCCCCGGTCATCCTGGCCGGGGGTCGCAGCATCCTGGTGAGCGCGTAGGCCAGGGTCGACTTCCCGCAGCCGCTCTCGCCCACGATGCCGAGCACCTCGCCCCGCCGCAGTTCCAGCGAGACGTCCCGTACGGCGCGCGTGGGACGCGGGCCCGCGTACTCGACGCTCACGTCACTCGCACGCATTACCAGATCGTTGCCCAGCGCGGCGTCCGGCGGCCGTCGCTCGGTTCCCATCGGCGCGGTCACGGTGTCCGCCTCAACAGTGTCGCCTTCCGTCCGCTGCGGCGCGGCTCGCGGTACACCCGGAGCCGGGGGTTGAGCAGTTCGTCGAGCCCGAAGTTGATCAGCGCGAGGCCCGCGCCGAGCAGCGCGATGCACAGGCCCGGCGGGGCGAACCACCACCAGTCGCCCGAGGAGAGCGCCTGCGAGTTCTGCGCGAAGTACAGGATGTTGCCCCAGGTCAGCAGGTCAGGACTCTGCAAGCCGAGGAAGGCCAGGCCGGCCTGGCCGAGGATCGCGAAGATCATCGAGAACAGGAACTGGGAGACGATGATCGGCAGCTCGTTCGGCAGGATCTCCACCAGCACGATCCGCCAGGCCGGCTCGCCCAGCGCCTTCGAGGCCAGCACGTAGTCGCGGTTGCGGATCGAGAGCGTCTGCCCGCGCAGCACCCGCGCCGAGGCGGCCCAACTGGTCAGCGCGATCACGAAGATCGTCGGCAGCAGCCCGGTGTTCCTGACGAACGCGGCGACCACGATGACCAGCGGCAGCGTCGGGATCACCAGCGCCACGTTGGACAGCAGCGCCAGCAGTTCGTCCGCCCAGCCGCCGAGGTATCCGCCGCCGATCCCGATCAACACCGAGACCGCGGTGGCGATCAGTCCGGCCGCCGCGCCGATCTCCAGGGTCGCCCGGGTGCCGACCACGGTCTGCTCGAAGACGTCCTGGCCGATCTCGGTGGTGCCGAACCAGTGCGCGGCCGAGGGCGGCGCCGACTGCACGGTGCCGACCAGGTTGGCGTTGCCGATGAACAGCGGCCCGATCGCGCCGAGCAGCACGAAGAAGCCGACGACGCAGACTCCGGCCAGCAGCCGCCGGGAGCCGAGCGCGGCGCGCGCCGCGGCGAGGGCGCCGCTCGACGCGACCGGAGCGCCGACCGACCCGTCGACCGGCACTGTGCTGAGCGCGGCCACCGTCTACGCCTCCTTCGTCCGGGGATCGAGCACCCCGTAGAGCAGGTCCACCAGCAGGTTCGCGCCGAGCACGGCGAAGCTGATGGCCAGGAAGATGCCCTGCATCAACGGGTAATCCTCGTTCTGCACCGCCGAGAACAGCAGGTTGCCGATCCCGGGATAGTTGAAGACCTGCTCCATCACGATCTGCCCGGTCACCACGAAGCCGATGGAGACGGCGAACCCCGAGACGCTCGGCAGCACCGCGTTGCGCGCCGCGTACCGCGCCATCACCCGCATCGGACGCAGCCCCTTCGCCTCCGCCGCGACCACGTAGTCCTCGGCGAGCGTCGCGACCATCATGTTGCGCATCCCGAGCAGCCAGCCGCCGATCGAGGCGAGGATCAGGGTGATCGCGGGCAGCAGCGAGTGCTGGATCGCCGAGCCGATGAACGCGCCGTTCCACCCGACGTCCAGCGACGGGTCGTAGCCGCCCTGCTCGGGGAAGATCTGCCACTTGCTCGCGAACACGTACACCAGCAGCAGTGCGAGCCAGAAGTACGGCACCGCGGTCAGCAGCGTGGTGGCCGGGACGACAGCGTCGAGCCGGCTGCCGCGCTTCCAGCCGGTGATCGCGCCGAGCGCGACGCCGAGGCCGAAGCTGAGCACCGTCGCGACGCCGACGAGGATCAGCGTCCAGAACAGCGCTTGGCGCACCAGGTCGGCCACCGGGGTCGGGAAGACCGTGATGGACAGGCCGAAGCGCAGGTGCGCCAGCGAATCAAGGTACTGACCGTACTGCCCGAGCAGGCTGCCCGAGCCGAGGCCGAGCAGCTTGCGCAGTTGGTCGGCCTCGCCGGGCGGCACCGTGCCGGACTGTTGCTGCTTGTTGATGATGATGGCGACCGGGTCGCCGGGGATCAGCCGGGGCAGGAAGAAGTTCAGCGTGATCGCTATCCACGCGGCCACCAGGTAGAAGCCGAGTTTCCGGCCGATGTAGCGCAGTCGCACGCGCCGCCTCCTCTTCGTCCAGCCCCGGCCGACCCGTCACCTGCTCCCGCTCAGCTCGCCGGGGCGATGTGCAGCGCCACCCAGCCCTCGTCCGGCTGGAGCCAGATCGGCGGCGCGGCGTACGGATTGGCGGTGGTCGGATAGTCCTTGACGTGGTTGCCGTTGAACTCGATCTCGTCCTGCGCGGCGAACAGCGGGATCGTCGGCACGTCCTGGAGCACCTGGTGCTCGATCTGGTAGTAGTCCTGCTTCTGCTTCGCGGCGTCCTGGGTCCCGGCGATGTCCGCGAGCAGCGAGTCGATCTGCGGGTCGTCGAAGCGCCCGTAGTCGCCGAACTGGTCCACCTGGCCGAGCGCCGGGGCCACCGAGCCGTTGAGCAGCTGGTTGTAGTACTGGTACGGGTCCGAGGTGTAGCCGAAGTTGTCGATCAGCAGCTGGAAGTTGCCGGTGTTCTGGTCCTGCAACCAGGAGTTGTAGGACTCCGACTGGTCGGTCACCTTGATCCCCGCGGCGGACAGCTCCTGCTCGACGATCTGCAGGATGCTGGTGTAGTCGGACCAGCCGGTCACCTGCTTGACCGTGATGGACAGCGGCTTTCCGGACGGGTCCTTGAAGACGCCGTCCGAGCCGAGGGTGTACCCGGCCGCCTGGAGGGTCTGCTTCGCCGCGTTCGGATCGGCCGGCGGGAACTTCTGGTCGGCCAGCGTCGGGTCGAGGATACTGTCGAAGTTCGGAGTCAGCAGCGCCATCGGGTTGGTCGCCGGGGCGTACCCGTTGTAGACGGACTGGCTGATGAAGTCGCGGTCCAGCGCCTGGCTGATCGCCTGGCGCACCGCCTTGGACGAGGTCGGGCCCTGCTTGTAGTTGGGCACCAGGTAGGTGACCGACAGCGGGATGTCCTCGACCGCGTACTTGGCGTTCTTGGCCAGGAAGTTCTTCTTGATGTCGGGCACGAAGCCGCCGCCCCAGTCGATCTCGCCGGCCTCGATCGCCTCGTCCGCGGAGCTGTTGCCGGTGAAGGTCAGGAAGCGGATCGTCTTCACCTTGGGCATGCCCGGCAGGTAGTAGTGCGGGTTCGCGGTCAGCTCAAGCACCTGGCCGTTGACCTTCGAGACGGTGAACGCCCCGGTGCCCACCGGGTTCGCGTCGGCCCAGGTCTTCTTGTCCGTGACGGTGGACCAGACGTGCTGCGGCAGGATCAGGGTCCTGCCGGCGATGTAGACCAGGTTCTGATACGCGGGCTTGGTGAACGAGATCGTGACGGAGTCGTCGCCCGAGGCGGTCGCGCCCTTGAGCGGCAGCCCGTAGTTGTTCAGCGCTGGGTCCTGCGCCCCGAGGTTGAAGGTGTAGGCGACGTCGGCGGCGGTGAACGGCTTGCCGTCGTTCCAGGTCACTCCGGTGCGCAGCGCGAAGGTGATCGCGGTGCCGTCGGAGTTCCACGTGTACGACCTGGCCAGCCAGGGCTCGACGTCGCCGGCCTTGGCGGTGTTGAAGAACATCAGCGGTTCGTAGATCATCCCGTTCGCGCCGACCGTGACGTTCGGCGAGAAGGGGTTGAAGTTCGCGACGAACGGCGAGGTGGAGCCGGTCGTCGCGGTGATCAGGCCGCTTGGTCCGGAGGAATTGCCAGCCGAGTTCGAGCCCCCGCTGCCACAGGCGGCCGCGGCCGCCATCACCGGTGCCAGGGCGAGGGCCAATCCCGCCCGCCATCGTGTACTCATCGTCGAGCCTCACTTCGCTTCGCCGGGGTTGCCTGCGTGGATTGGTCAAAACCGTGCGAGTGCTGCCGCCACCGGTACGCGGCATTGCCGAGTGTTCACGGATGCTGGCACTGAACCGGTTAAGCGTCAAGAGGGACGTACCGGGCACGCCCAATGGATCCGAGTTCACGCAGGTCAAAGCGGGCTCAGCCGAGAAGATGTCGATCACGGCCGCGAAGCCAACAAACGATCAGCAGACCGGGGGCACGGCTAGCGCCGGTGACGGCGCCCGGCAATCCCGACACTCGGTCGACAGCCGACGATCAGCGGACCGCCGGACGTGGCCAGCGCGAGCAAAAGCAACCGGCAACCCGGACGAATCAGTAGACAGCTGACGATCAGCGGACCAGCGGACGCGGCCAGCACGAGTAAAGGCACCCAGCAACCCCGACACTCGGTCGACAGCTGACAGTCAGCGGACCGGAAGACACAGCCGGAACCGGTGACGGCACCGGCAGTCCCGACAAATCAGTCGACGGCCGACGATCACCGATGGGACGGCGGGGCCGTGGACGCGCGGCGGGTGAGCACCGAGGCCGGCTCGCCGCGGTCGCCGGCGGCCGCACCCTCCGCCAGTTCCAGCAGCCGCTGCGCCGCGTGGGCGCCGTACGACGTCACGTCCCTGGTCAGCGCGGTGAGCGCGGGGTGCACTAACTCGCAGAGCACTGAGTCGTCCCAGGCCACCAGGGACAGCTCGCCCGGGACGTCGATGCCGACCCGCTGCGCCGCGCCCAGACCCGAGACCGCCATCAGGTCGTTGTCGTAGACGATCGCGGTGGGTGGCTGCGGCCCGGCCAGCAGGCCGGTCGTCGCGTCGGCGCCGCCCTCGGCCGTGTAGTCCGCGGTGACGCAGCGTGCGCTGATTCCGGCCGCCTTCGCGGCCTGGAGGAACGCCTCGGTGCGGATCCTGGTGTGCCAGAGATCTGTCATACCGGTCACCCGGGCGATCCGCCGGTGGCCGAGCTTCGCCAGGTGGTCCACCACCGAGCGCGCGCCGCCGGCGTCGTCGGTGAAGACCGCGGACAGGCCCCCGGACCCCTCCGGGGCGCCGATCACCACGGTGGGCAGCGCCAGTTCGCGCAGCACCGCGATCCGCGGGTCGTCGACGCGCAGGTCGACCATGAAGACCCCGTCCACCCGGCGCTGCGCCCACCAGGTGCGGTACAGCTCGATCTCGGCGTGCCGGTCCTCCGCCACGGTGAACAGCAGCGCGGTGTGCCGGTCCGCCAGTTCGCCCTGGATGCCCGCGATCAGCTGCATGAAGAACGGCTCGGCGCCGAGGATCCCGGCCGGGCGGTCGAGCACCAGGCCGAAGGCGCCGGCCCGGCCGTCGGACAGGGCGCGCGCGGCGCTGTTGGGCTGCCAGCCGATCTCGCGGGCGATCTCCAGGATCCGCTGCCGGGTGCTCGGCGAGACGCCGGGCTGGTTGTTGAGCGCGAAGGACACCGCCGCCTTGGTGACCCCGGCGCGCGCGGCGATGTCCGCGATCGTCGGCCGCTTCACCTCGTCAGACCTCCCGTCCCCAGCGGTGATCCCGCTGTGATCCGGCTCATGGACCCAGCCGGGCTTCCTTTACGGCCGTGAACTCGTTCGCCGCCACGCGGTCGGCCGACCGCGCCGCCGCCTCGGCCGAGTCCGGCGAGGGCGTCCGGCGTTGGTCATCCGGCGTTTCCGGAAGTCTACGGCCGGTAGCGCGCACGGCGCTGCGTGAGCAGGGGCTGCGCGGACGGCGGCGCCGTGCGCCACGGCGGAAACGAACTCTTGGAACTTGGAAAGACTCTTGCGCGGTTGGCGGATTTTTGATCAACTAAACCGGTATAGCAACCGGTACGGCTGACCAGGACCCGCCCGGTACCGACGCGAAAGGTCGTAACCAATGCAGCGTCCCCTCCTCCGGCTGCCCGGCGAGCCGGGTTCCGGTCCCGCGCCGTGGATCGGCACGAACTTCTGGTCGCGCGCCGGCGGGCCGCTGATGTGGCGCCGGTTCGACCCGGACACGGTCCGCGCGGAACTGCGGGTGCTGCGGCAGCACGGCCTGACCTTCACCCGCTCGTTCTTCTACTGGCCCGATTTCATGCCCGAGCCGGACCGGGTCGATGAAGAAGCCTGCGAAAGTTACACGACGTTCCTCGACCTGCACGCCGCCGAGGGGATGTACACGATCCCGACGCTTTTCGTCGGCCACATGTCCGGGGAGAACTGGGATCCGGCCTGGCGCGGCGGGCGCGACCTGTACGGCGACGTGTGGATGGTCGCGCGGCAGGCCTGGTTCGCCGGGGAGATGGCCCGCCGCTACGCCGCGCACCCGGCGGTCGCCGGGTGGCTGGTGAGCAACGAGATGCCGCTGTACGGCGGCGCGGGGGCGCGCGAGCAGGTCGCGTCGTGGGCTCAGCTCATCGTGACCGCGGTGCGTGCGGCCGGCGGCACGCAGCCGATCTCGCTCGGCGACGGCGCCTGGGGCCTGGAGATCACCGGACGGGACAACGGTTTCCGGCTGCGGGACACTGCGCGGCTGTGCGACTTCGTCGGCCCGCACTGCTACCCGATGGGCGACGACCCGGCGCGCCAGCACTACGCCGCGGCCTGGATCTGCGAGCTGTCCGGGTCCTTCGGGCTGCCGGTGCTGCTTGAGGAGTTCGGGCTCAGCTCCGACTTCGCCGCGGACGACCACGGCGCGCACTTCTACCGACAGATCCTGCACAACTCGCTGCTGGCCGGGGCGAGCGGCTGGGCCGCCTGGAACAACACCGACTTCGACGGGCTCGAACATCAGGACCCGTACCGGCACCATCCGTTCGAGCTGCACTTCGGCATCACCGACGCCACGGGCGCGCCCAAGCCGCAGCTGACGGAGCTGCGCAAGTTCGCCGACACGCTCGCCGAGGTCGACTTCCCCCGGCTGAGCCGGACCCCGGCCGAGACGGCGCTGGTGGTCACCTCGTTCCTGGACACCGAGTACCCGTTCACCGAGCCCCCCGCCGACGGACAGTACGCGTTCGACACGCTGCGGCAGGCCTATGTCGCCACCCGGCTGGCCGATCTGCCGGTGGCGATCACCCGGGAGAGCGACGGCCTCGCAACCGACGCGAAGCTCTACCTGGTTCCCTCGACCAAACAGCTGCTCACCCCGACCTGGTACCAGCTCGCGGACCTGGCGGCCGGCGGAGCGACCGTGTACGTGTCCTACTGCGCGGGCGCGCACGCGAATCAGCGCGGCCCCTGGCAGCCGGCGATGAACACGATGTTCGGCTTCGAACACCGGCTGGTCTACGGCCTGGTGGACACGGTCGAGGAGAACGAGTTCGAGTTCGAATTCGTGCGGCCGTTCGGCCCGCTCGCCGCGGGCGCCCGGCTCGTCTTCCGCACCGGCGGCAACGTGCACAGCCGCGCGATGCTGCCGGTCGAGCCGACCGGCGCCGAGGTGGTGGCGGTCGACGGCAAGGGCCGCCCGGCGCTGCTGGTGCGCCGCACCGGCGCCGGGGCGACGGTGTTCTGCACCTACCCGATCGAGCACATGGCCGCGACGCTGCCGCGCGTCAACCCGGATCCCACGCGCGACCTGTACGACGCGCTGGCCGACTTCGCGGGCGTCGCCCGCGCCGTCACCGTGGACGAGCCGCGCGTGGCCGTGGACACCATGGTGCACGAGGACGGCACCCGGTACGTCTGGTTCGTGAGTCAGGCCGCTGAGGAGCTGACCGTGAAGCCGGTCGTGCGCAACGGCGGCCGGCTCGCCGAGGACGCGGTGGCGCTGCCGCCGTTCGGTGTACGAGTACTGAAGGTCGAAGGCTGATCAGAGCCCTCGTCGAACCTGACCGCGGCCCCGCGGGCGGCTGGAGGCTGGCCCGCCGCCGCGCGTCGGCCGGCCCTGCGCCGCCGGCCACGGTCAAGTTCGAAGAGCCCTGATCAAACTGGGGCGCCGCGGTCCCCGGGGGTCGGGGACCGCGGCGCAGTCGTCTCCTGCCGTTCTCTGCCGTTCTTTCACCGTGCCGCGCCGGTCAGTGCGCTACCCCGGCCGGCGCACGGCGGCTAGTGGAGCCCGGCGATGTCCGACTTGTAGGCCGCGCCGTAGGCGGTCGCGGTGCCCGTGTAGTCGGTGATCAGCGTCGGACCGCTGGAGCAGCCGCCGCTCCAGTTGTCCCAGGTCCAGGCCAGGAAGCCGGTGCCCTGCGACTCCAGCCAGGACGTCAGCGGCGTGATGTAGCTGCCGGAGCAGTCGTTCTCGCCGATCTCGCCGGCGATCACCGGCACCTGGGCGATGACCGGGGCGATCTGGCTGGTCCAGCAGGACTGGCTGGAGCAGGTGTTGAAGTTGTACGAGTGCCACGACGCGACCAGGTTGTTGTCCGGGTCGGTGGGCTTGTAGGTCAGCCAGCTGGTCAGGTCGTTCGAGTACTCCTCGCCGCCGAGCATCAGCACGTTGTTGGCGCCGGCGCCGCGGACGGCGTTGACCATCTGCTGCATGCCGGCGACCGAGTAGCCGATGCCGGAGCAGGTGCCGCCGCTCTGCCAGCACTGCCAGCCGGTGGTGGTGTTTCCGGTGGCGCGGGAGGCGTAGGGCTCGTTGAAGAGGTCGAAGATGACCGCGTCGTTGCCCTTGAAGGTGCTGGCGACCGAGGACCAGAACGGGATGGCCTGCGCGGCGTCCGGCATCGGCTTCTGGCAGGTGGCCTGCGCCGAGGAGCAGCCGGACGAGTTGCCCGTGTAGACGCCGTCGGTCCAGTGCAGGTCGAGGATAACCACGAGCCCGTTGGAGTTGAGCAGGTCGACGAACGCCTTGACCGCGTTGATGTAGTTCGCGCCCGCGTCCGCCGCGGTGACGTAGGACTCTGCGTTCCAGCACGCCTCGTTCAGCGGCACACGCACCGCGTTCACGTTCCAGCTCTTGATGGCCGTGATCGAGGTCTGGTCCGCGGGGCCGTCCCAGATTCCGCCGCCCTGCACGCACTTGTACTCGCCGCCGGAGCGGTTCACGCCGTGCGGCGTCCAGGTCGCGCCGGTGGACGTCACCAGCTTGTTGCCGGAGACGTGCAGCTGCGGGGCCGAGCCGCCGCCGGTCGGCGACGACGAGGGCGAGGCGGACGGGCTGGACGACGGGCTCGCGGACGGCGAGGCCGAGTGCGAGGGGGACGGCGAGGGGCTGGCCGACGGGCTCGCCGACGGCGACGGGCTGCCGCTGGCCGAGGCGCCGTTGCAGACCGTGCCGTTGAGGGTGAACGCGGCCGGCACCGGGTTGCTCGTGGTCCAGCTTCCGTTGAACCCGATCGAGACCGAGCCTCCGGTGGCGATCGTGCCGTTGTAGCTCATGTTGGTGACGGTGACGTTCGCGCCGCTCTGTGTGAAGTTGCCGTTCCAGCCCTGAGTCACCGTCTGCCCGGCCGCGAAGGAGAAGGCGAATGTCCAGCTGCTGATCGCCGAGGCGTTGTTGACGATGGTGATGTTCGTGCTGAAGCCGCCGGCCCATTGCGAGGCGACGGTGTACGTCACGGAACACGCCGGGGTGGCGGCAGAGGCCTGCCCCGAGACTACGGCGATCGTGCCGGCCGCCGCGGCGAGTGCCACGGCGCTCGCGCTGGCGATCGCCGCGCGCAGCCGGGGCCGCGCGGGCCGGTGGTGGAGCGTATCCATGCAGAAACCTCCGTGGGCGAGGTGAGCGCCCGGCATCGTTGCCGCGCTCGGTGGTGCCTCGCACGGTAAGGCCGCCCACTTAACCGATCAAGTTCGGCTGAAACTTGCACGAACCGGTCCACTCGGCCGAACCACGGGCAAGATGTGTCAGTGCTGTTCGACGCCCGTTCGACACCGCACGTCACGCGCACGCGGAAGGGCGCGGGCCCGGATCGGCATCGAATCCGACCCGGGCCCGCGGCCCTCGCTCCAAGCGTCAGCGCGCCATCACCTCAATGCACAGGCAGCAGCTTTCCGTTACTCGGCGGCCACGTGGCGCCACCGATCGCAACGGTCACCGTTCCGCCGGTGGTCGTGATCGCGAAGGATCCGCTCGCCGGTCCCGCCGTGGTCGGCGCGAACCCGACGTGCACAAGGACCGACCCGCCGGCGGGCAGCACCTGGCCGATCGAGGGCAGCATCGTCGCGCTGAGCTCGCCGGGCGACGGCGCGCTGGATCCGGTGATCACCACCGGCGCGAGCCCGTTGTTCGTCAGCGTGACGGTCTGCAACTCGCTGAAGCCGGTCGGCACCGCCTGCATCGTCACCGAGGCCGGCGTGGCGGCCGGCGCCGCCGGGGTCGCCGTCGACGTGCCGGTGGCGATCACCACGTTGCCGACCGTGTGGATGTCGGTCCCGTTACCTGTACCGGCGGTGAATCCGGCGTACGCGCTCGCCGGGATCGATCCGGCCGGCGGCGTGTAGGAGTCGATCAGCTTGACTCCGTCGACGAACACCGTGATCGCACCCGCGTTGACCGACACCGTCACGGTGTGCTGGCCCGTACGCAGCGATGCCGGGCCCGGCACGCTGGTCAGCCACGTCACGCTGCCCGCGTTGTCCGTCCCGGTGACAACACCCACCTGCGGGTTCGGATAAGTGTCCAGCGCAACGCCGATGCCGTTCAGCCCGTCCAGGCCGAGCCCGCCGCCGGGGCTGCCGACCGAGGCCGGCAGGTTCTTGGTCGCGTCGATCAGCGAGAAGGTGAGGCCGTCCGCCCCGGTGCCGCCGTTCAGCTGCGCGCTGAACGAGGCGGCCAGGCTGTCCGTGGCCACCGGAAGCTCCGAGAAGGCGGAGCCGCTCAGATGCTGCTGCGCGGGCGTCAGCTGGATGCTCCCGGTCGGCGTGGTCAGCGAGGCGGAGCCGCTGAGCTGCCAGGCGGTCGGCACCGCGGGGAGCGTGGGCAGGACGCTCGCCGTCAGCGGCACGAAGCGGGCGCCCTGGCCGTCGTCGGCGGTCACCTCGTAGCTGCCGGTGTCCGTGCCGAGCGCCGTCGGAGTCAGCGTGACCGTCTGGGCGTACTTCTGATCCGGGCCGATCACCTGGCCCTCGGGCAGCGGCGAGGCGGAGGTGTAGTCGGAGATCGGCGCCTTCGCCTTGGTGATCGTCACCGGGATGTTGCCGGTGTTGTGCAGGTAGAACGTCCGCGTGGTCGTCGAGCCGAGCGCCACCGCGCCGAAGTCCACCGGCCACGGCGTGATGGTCAGGTGGCCCTGGCCGGTGACCGCGTTGCCGTCCAGCGGGATCGTCAGCGTGTGCGGGGTCGAATCCGCCGACGTCGAGCCGATCGTGATCGAGCCCGTATTCGTGCCGGTCGCAGTAGGCGTATACGTCACCGAGACGACGAACGAGCCGCCGGCCGCCACCGCCGTACCAGCCGCCGGCAGTCCGGTGACCGAGTAAGGCGCGGACGGCGCGGTCGTCGTGCCGACCGTCTCAGTGGTCGTACCTGTGTTGGTGACCTGGAGGTTCTGCGTCGAGGCCAGGCCGGTCGGCTGGTCGGTGAACGTCAGGTTCGGCGGATCGCCGGCGAACCCGGGCGCGGTCCCCCGGCCAGAGGCGCCGAACGCGACGACGCCGGCATCGGTGGTCACGGTGATGGAGCCGCTGATGATCCCGGCCCCGCCGGGTGTGAAGGTGGCCGGGATGCCGACGGACGTCCCGGACGCCAGGTGGTAGGGCAGCGTCGGCGGCGTCACCGCGAACGGCGAGTTGGTCGAGACCGCGGTGATGTTCAGGTCCTTGGTCGCCGTGACCGTCAGCGTGCCGCTGCCGGGCTGGCTCACCGGAACGTCGCCGAAGTCCACCGGCGAGCCGGTCAGCGCGGAGGTGGTCGGGCGGCCGTACGCCAGGATCTTGCCGTCACGGGTGCCGACGTAGACCCGCCCGCCGTTGGTGGCCGGGGTGGCGAACTTGACCGCGGTGCCGATCGGGCCGGACCACAGCTCGGTGAGGGTGCCGGTCGAGTCCGGCTCCGCGGAGTACGCGCGCAGCTCCGCGCTCGTGCCGGTCGGGCCGGAAGACCAGACCACCCAGACCACGGCGCTGGCCGGGTCCTTGCCGTACGAGGTCACCACCGGCGAGCCGGAGGTGTATTTGAATGTGCCCGTGCTCGTGCCGACCAGCGAGAGGGCCGGAAGACCCGTGCCGCTGACCCCGTACTTGAACGCGCGCAGCGGGCCGTTGTTGCCGATGAAGTACACGTAACCGCCGTCGCCCCCGAAGAACGCCGGATGGCCCCACTGTCCCTGGTACGGGCCGAGCGTGCCGAGCACGTTGTCCGTGCCGCCGGGACCCTGGCTGCGCCCGCCGAGGTTTCCGCGGTCGAGCAGGAACAACCGACCGTCCTTGCCCATCTGCACGAGCAGGTTCGGGTGCGTCGCGGTGCCGAAGCCGTCCGGCAGTGCCATCGGCCCGCCGGAGCCGAGATCAGTGTCGTTGGCGTCCATCGTGGGCGCGTTCGAAGGAGTGAAGAAGTCGGTCGGGGACAGCGTGCCGTCCGCGTTCACATGCAGCCGAACGACTGATTCGGACAGGTCGGCCGGCGGATTGTTGCCGGGGCCGGGGGCCGGGGAGGTGCCGGTGTCGCCGTTGCCGGTGGCCACGACGATCTGGTCGGGACCGTCCGAGACCAGGCCGCCGCCGCCCGCCCAGATCCCGCCGCCCTTGACCCCGAGG
>NZ_DASYZI010000042.1:0-2518 GCF_035946395.1 Actinocrinis sp. | reverse complement strand
GGCGGGAAGATCACGAACATCAAAGTGCTCGAATACCCCACGGAGACCGGCCGGGACCAGGAGATCAACGGCTACGCGCTGCCGATCCTGAATCAGGAGGCGATGACTGCGCAGAGCGCCTCCATCGACGCGGTCTCCGGCGCCACGTTCACCAGCGAGGGCTATGCGCAGTCCTTGCAGAGCGCGATAGACAAGTCCCGCGCGTGACGGCGCAGCCGCCCGACTTCGCAGCCGCGCGTGGTGCCGCCGCCGTTTCCCCCACCAGCGTGCCTACGTTCGAATACCCACCGACGCAGTACGCCGAGCAACTGCACCACGCCGAGCCGGTGATGGGCACCGTCTTCTCGTTCGCGATCAGCGACGCCGGCCGGGGCGCCCGCCGCGAGGCGATCATCAGCGGTCTGCGGGCCGCGGTCGCCCGGCTGCACCGCATCGACGAGGTCTTCTCGACCTATCGCGACGACAGCGACATCAGTCGTCTGGGTCGCGGCGAACTAGTCATCGAACACTGTGACCCAGGGGTCGCGGAGGTGCTGCAACGCTGCCGCGAAGTCGCCGCCGAGACGGACGGCTGGTTCACCGCCCATCCCGCCGGTCGGCTCGACCCGAGCGGCTGGGTCAAGGGCTGGGCGATCGAACAGGCCTCGCGCCTGCTGCGTGAGGCAGGATCCGAACACCACTGCGTCAGTGGCGGAGGCGACGTGCAGGCGGTCGGCGAGGCGCGTCCCGGCCGTCCCTGGCGCATCGGCATCGCCGACCCGGTTCACCGGGACCGCATCATCGCCGCGATCACCACCCGCGACGCGGCGATGGCCGTGGCCACGTCCGGCATCGCCGAACGCGGCGCGCACATCGTCAACCCGCACACCGGTCAACCCGCAGCCGGACTGCTGTCCATGACACTGGTCGGATCGTCCATCGCACGCACTGACGCGTGGGCCACAGCAGCCTTCGCCATGGGCCCGACACTCGGCCTTCAATGGGCCGGGAAGCGGGCAGGAATCGAAGCGCTCGCCGTGCTCCACGACGGCACCGTCAGGCACACCCCCGGAATCACTGAACTCATCGCGTAGCACATGGACGGGCCTGTACAGAGAGGCCGCCCCAGCCCGTTCGGTCAACGCCAGAGTCCTGATGGTTCCGGGGCCGATGACCCCTCTTCGAACTTGACCGTGGCCGGCGGCGCAGGGTCGGCCGACGTGCAGCGGCGGGCGAGCCTACAGCCGCCCATAAGGCCACGGTCAAGTTCGAAGAGCCCTGATGACTTCGTGTCCTGTGATGGCGCTATGGTTTCGAACCATGCGTCTGATGATCGCCCAGTGCAGTGTGGACTACACGGGGCGGCTCACCGCCCACCTGCCCACGGCCCGGCGTCTGCTGATGATCAAAGCGGACGGCAGCATTCTGGTCCACGCCGATGAGGGCACGTTCAAACCGCTGAACTGGTTGGCCCCGCCCTGCGCGATCCTGGAGGAGATCGTGGGCGAGGGACGCCGCTGGACGGTCACCAACAAGACCGAGCAGCTGGTGATCACCATCGAAGAGGTCTACCACGACTGCGAGCACGAACTCGGCGTCGAACCGGGGCTGCGCAAGGACGGTGTCGAGTCACACCTCCAGCGGTTGCTGGCCGAACAGATCGAGACCCTGGGCGAGGGCTGGCGGCTGGTGCGCCGCGAGTACCCGACGCCGATCGGCCCGGTGGACATCCTGTGCCGCGACGCGCAGGGCGCCGCGGTCGCCGTGGAGATCAAACGCCGCGGGAGGATTTCCGGTGTCGAACAGCTCACCCGATACCTGGAGCTGCTCAACCGTGACCCGGACCTCGCCCCGGTCCGCGGAGTCTTCGCCGCACAAGAGATCAAACCCCAGGCACGAGTACTGGCCACCGACCGCGGCATCGCCTGCGCGATCCTCGACTACGACGCGCTGCGCGGATCCGAGGCCACAGGGACACCAACCTGACCCACGGCTTTGCATGTTCACGCCTGATGGATGTCAGAGCGCGGCCCGTCGACAGCCGCCTCGACACCGAGCGCATCCAGGTTCGCCCTGCCAGCCTGCAACCGTTCCCCGTATGCGCATGCGCGCCGCCGGATATCAGCGCGTATCGCCCTCTTCTATCTAAAATGACCTAAACGCGGCAGCTCGATAGCTCTGGACAATCGACCGTTTGGGGTGCGCCGGGTCGGCTCTAATGCCTGGTCCGGCGCACCATGGTCGGTCACCGTGCGATTTCCGTCGCCGACTCTCCGTTAACAAGTGCGGTCTGCGGGAGTAGACACATCTTCTGTCAGCCGTTGTCACTCACACACGGAGGTGAGGCATGCGATCGAGATCAAAGGTGCTCTGCGTCGCGACGACCCTCGCAACGCTAGCTTCCTCGGCCGGGATGGCGTTCGCGGCGCCCAGCGCCGGGGCGAACGTCCGGGTCACCGTCGACGACGGCGCGAACGGCGGCTACCGCAGCGCCGACCAGTTGGCCGGCGGCGGCTACAACGATGCGGTGCTCGCGCGG
>NZ_DASYZI010000041.1:0-38566 GCF_035946395.1 Actinocrinis sp. | reverse complement strand
GGCCCCCCCCACGACACTCCCACCGGCTGCGGAGAGCCGTCGCGAGGGCTGTCTCCATCCGCGGTGTCCTACCCGTGGGTTGCACGATGAGGGTGTTGATGCCCGCGTTGTAGCGGCTGCCTTTGCTCGCCGTGTTGCGATGGGGCCGCAGCGCGGGATCAGCACGGTTAGCCAACGGCGCTCGGTTCCATATGCGGCTGGGACAGTGCGCCGTGTTGTTCGTCGTCACGTGGTGGGGGAGTGCAGAGTGTTCCAGAGTCCGTAGACGCACAGCGCGGTCGCGATACCGGCCAGGGCATAAGCGGGTATGCGGCCTGATCCATGGCGCACTGCGAAGCGCGGGTATACGGCGAACACGATGGCCTGGCTGACCCACAGTGCGCCGAGCGACGGCTTGAGCAGGTCGTTGTAGAAGCGGTCCGGATTGATCAGGCTGACGGGCGCCGCCGCGACGAGCGTCAGGCCCAGCCCGGCGACGATGCGTCGTCGGTGCCATGCGGTCACGGCGGTCAGCAGGCGGCTGAGCGCGAGGTACTCGACGAGCATCACGCCCGCCGTGCTCGCCGCGACACCGACGCCGATCGCCACCGCGAGGCCGTGTCCGGCGAAGACCTGCGCCACCGACATTCCGGGGATCGGGGCGCTCATGAAAGCAGGGTTCGACGACAGCGGGAACACGGCGAGGACGATGCCGAGGACGGCCAGCAGATAGCCGAGTGGCAGCATGCGCGAGACCGTGCGCGCGGGGCGGGCGAGTTCTGCGCCGAGGAACAGCGGCAGGCTCCCGCAGATGTACAACAGCGCCGTGCCCGCCGACGCCGTGGCCAGTGCGCCGGCCGGTGCGCGAGCGCCGAACGACGCGGCGGTGGGAGCGCTGTGCGCGAGCGTGACCACGTCGAGCGCCGCGACGAGGGCGAGTTGGCCTGCCGCCAGAACGCCGACGACCAGCAGCGTCACGGCGCGTCCTGCCAGCATGACGATTGCCAGCGCCACCGGGATCGCGATCTCCAACAGCGGCCGATACGGTCTGACGCCTGGCAGCACCTGCGGCAGTGTGTCGTAGACGATGGCTACGGTTGTGTAGATCAAGTACAGCGCATAGCTGAACGCCCAGACGGCCGCCTGTACCAGCGCGACGCGTCGGCCTGCGGCTCGCTCGACGAAGGTGTACAGGCCGCCGCTGCCGGTCGCGTGCCGTGCGTACTTCACCCAGATCACCAGCGGCGCGAGGAACACCGCCGCGGCGGCGAGCATCGCAAAGCCCGCCGACGCACTGGCGTCGCCGGCCAACTGCGGCGCGTTCAGGGCGGCTAGCGCGAGCGGGCCGCCGAGCGACGTGACGGTGAGGCCGAGGAACGCCCAGTTGCCGACAGGCCGTCCCGAGGCGTGGGGCGACCCGTCGGCGGGTGGAACGGCCGGACCGCCCAAGAAGCGGTTCGAGCGATCGGTCGAGACGGTCACCGTCCGCTCATGCCCAGCCCCCGCCGGACTTGGACGAGGAGCTGCCGGACGGCGCCGGAGTGCCTGAGCCACCGCCTGTGCTCGTGATCGCCGTGCCGGAGGGCGAGACGATCCACCAGCTCGCGCCGAACCCGGGATTGCCCTGGCCAGTGGTCTGGCCCGCGGCGGTGTCCTGGGCGAAGTAGTAGAGCGGGTGGCCGCTGTACGTGACCTGCTTCGTCCCGTCGGAGCGGGTGACGGTGCCCAGATCGGCAGCGGTCACGCCGCTTCCAGCCGCCGGCGTGCCGGTCGTCGTCAGCGGCGGCCAGGCCGAGGCGCAGGAGCCGTTACAGTTCGAGGAGCCGCCCGTGTCCGCCATGAAGAGGTAGAGCGTGCGCCCGGAGCTGTCCGTCAGGTACGTTCCGTCCGGCCCGGAGTGCGCGTCCACCGCGGCGGCGCCCGGCCCGGACCCGCCGCCGCTCGCGCCGCCCCCGGTGGGCGACGTCGTGCTGCTTGAACAACTCGCCGCCAGCAGCGCGCCGACGGCGAGGGGCGCTGCGATCCGGACGGCGAGTGGTATTCCGAGTGAAAATCCATTCACGTGCACTGACAAGTATCGCATGGTGTTCATCCGATTTCGGCAAGGCGGAACCTTTGGAATCGGTCCCCTACCTGGTCCCACCTGCGAAACGAACGCCAGTTGAACGAGGTTCACCGGCGCCCGGCAAATCCGGGGATTTCCTGGCGCCGGTTTGCGGCTGCTCCTCGAACACCCCGGGCCGCCTGATCGAGTTCGGTGGAGCGGCTGGTCAAGGCGACCGTGGCGGCGGGGTGGTCGGACTGTGCGCCGGGTACCGGGCGATCCAGCCCCGCAGGCGTCAGGGCGCTGGTGTTGAAGCCCGGGTTCGGCGTGAGGGTACGGGCCAGGCCCGATGCGGGGGAGTAGCTGGCCTGGTTGAGAACTCCGCCGCTGGGGGCCGAGGCGACCTCGAAGACACCGTGCGCGGTGCCGCCGGCGTACGAGGTGGAGATGTAGTCCCCGACCATCGGTCCCTGCGTCGTGCTCGGCAGCCAGGACAGGCTCATCGGCCCGGCCAGCTGGGTGGACGTGGTCCAGCTCGCGCCGCCGTTGGGAGAGGAGACGAAGCCGACGTCGAGCTGGCAGGTGCTCGCGGAGCAGCTGGAGACCGGGTAGAAGTAGTAGGTCAGGCCCAGGTGCGCGCTGCTGCCCGAGGTGGAGCGGTCGACGGCCAGACCGGGCAGGAAGTGGTCGACGCCGCTGTTCGTCGCGTCGATCGGCACCCTGGTGACCGCGGTCCAACTGGTGCCGTTCGTGCTGGTGGTGAAGACCAGGTCGTTGGCGTGGCAGCCGCTGCGGAAGCGGCAGTCCGACCAGGCGACGTACACCTTTCCGGACGCGTCGATCTCCGCGGTCGGCAGCGGCCCGGAGCGCAGGCCGCCGCCCTCGGTGTGGCTCTTGATGCTGGTGACGGTCGTGGTCGCGGACCAGGAGGCGCCGCCGTTGGCGGAGGTGAACGCGAGCAGCGAGGTCTCGTTCGCGTTGTCGACCGGTACCACGACGGTGCCGTTGGGCTGCACGACCGGCTGTCCGCCGATGCCGGTGGCGTTGTTCGCCGTGCGCATGGCCGGGCCCCACGTCAGGCCGCCGTCGGTGGAGGTGGACATGTATTCGCGGTTGCTGTCGCCGTTGTCGTCGAACTCGGTGTAGCAGTGCCCGTAGAACGGGCTGGTGGCGGTGTCGTCGCAGACGCTCCAGTTCTTGTCCAGCCCGGCGTCGGCGAACGTGGTGACGGTGACCGGGTTGGACCAGGTCAGGCCGCCGTCGGTGGAGCGGCTGACCACGACGGAGGGCACGGTGACCGTCGAGGTGATCGGGATCGAAGAGATCAGCCAGGTGTTGTGCGCGGCGTCGTAGGCCACGGAGGCGTCCGAGACGCGCTGGAAGCTGCCGCCGCCCTGCCACTGGGTGATTCCGGGCAGGAAGCCGTGCGTCCAGGTGGCGCCGGAGTCGGTGCTGGTGGCCCAGCCGATGTCGGAGCCGCCGCCGTCGGTGAAGCGGCCGACCTGGAACGCGGAGACGATCGTGGAGCCGAAGGAGAACGTGTCCGGTTCGACCTCGGTGGCGTGCTGGCTGGTGGAGTTGGTGAAGGGGTCCGTGCTCAGCTGGGTGAGGGTGACGTTGGCGCGCGCGGTAGCGGTGGTGATCAGCAGCGCGCTTGTGGCGAGCGCGGTGGTCCAGGCTGCGCGGTGGCGTACAGACATGGCGGATCCGGCCTCCGTCCGGGTGTGGGTGGCCCAACTTCGAAGAGCCTGAAGGGATCTGTGCGCCGAGACGTGACGACCGGCCTGATGCAGGCCTCGAATATCACGGGACGGGCCGTTCGCACGGCGACATGGATGGCCCGCCCCTTGTAAGTGAACTGTCACGTTCGGTGATTCGGAGCCTAGGATTGCGGTCGCTGAGCGTCAAGGGTCGGGCATGTCGCTGAGGTATCAGGAATCGTATTGGTCGCGCCCACTGAAGTGACGCGCGGTGAGCCGGTCTCCCAGAGTGGGCCGAGGGGTCGGCAGCGTGGCGCAGTGCCTTGCCAGCCGGTAACGCGAGGGCTTTCCACCGTCGCTCGGGATGCGTTGCGGCATGCCGCGCACCAGCGCTGTGGGTGCGGTTTGAGTGTCCCCCGGGTTTTGACACTTCCGACGTCCCAGCCGACACGGCCATGGACCCACGCGGATTCGTTGCGTAGCACAACGATTATCGCGAATGCATGCGTCCGTCGCCGTGCTCACAACTTGGATATTTCTGGCTTAAGTCGCGTAATGGTCACTACCGCGATCCTGCTCATCACGCAGATTTTAACAAAAGTCACCATCGCGGCCCGGCTGGGGGTCTGGCGGAAGTTGCGGAACAGGAATACGTTGCCTCCCACAACAATGTGATGCGGAAGCAACCGCCCCACATATCGATGATCGCGCACGAGCGACGCGCGGAGCAAGCCGCGTCGTCGCACATGTCCTGGTTGTTCTACCAGGCCGCTTTCTGCTCGCGTCTATTCGAAGGGTTCAAGGAAGAACCTATGCATGCGCGCATATCCGCACGCCGGCGCCGCCTGACCGCCCTCGCGGCGTCGGCCGCGACGCTCGCCGCCATCGCACTGGCCGCGTCGGCGCCTCCGGCCGCCGCCGCGACCGCGGGCGGAGGTCCGGGCGCGAACGCGTTCTGGACCGAGCCGCACGTCCAGGGCTTCGCCGACGCCCTGGGTTCGGCCTCGAAGGTCTGGTACGAGATCGGCGACGGCCAGCTCGGCAACGTCTACTACCCGCAGCTGGACAACCCGGACACCTTCGGGTTGCAGTACTACGTGACCGACGGCTCGACGTTCACCGACAACGAGGTCGCCAACACCTCGCACGCGGTGGCCCTGGCGGACGCCACGTCGCTGGAGTGGCAGCAGACGAACACCGCGTCGAGCGGTAAGTACACGATCACCAAGACCTACGTGGCCGACCCGGCCCGGTCCGTCATCCTGATCCAGACCACGTTCAAGAACTCCTCGGCCGCCCCGCTGTACCTGTACGCGCAGTACAGCCCCGCGCTGAACAACGACGGCATGGGCAATTCCGGCGGGACCGACGGCGCCAGCAACGACCTGACCGCGAGCAACGGCTCGGTCGCCAGCGCGATGGCCGCCTCCACCGGCTTCACCGCCACCAGCACCGGCTACGCCGGGACCTCCACCGACGGTGCGTCGATCCTGAACTCCTCGCACTCGCTGTCCACCAGCTACACCGGTGTGACCAGCGCCGGGCACATCACGCAGACCGCACAGATCCCGGTCGCGGCCAGCGGATCGACCACGTTCACCCTGGCCCTGGCGTTCGACGCCACCACCGCCGCGGCGGTCTCGGACGCGTCGGCGTCGCTGGGCACCGGATTCGCCTCGGCCGAGACCTCGTTCCGCTCCGGCTGGCACACCTGGGTTTCCGGCCTGCACGCGGCCCCGGCCTCGGTCTCGGGCAACGCGAAGCTGCTCCAGCAGTACGACGTCTCGCTGATGGAGGTGAAGGCAGACGAGGACAAGAACTACGTCGGCGGCTTCGTCGCCGCGCCGAACATGCCATGGGGAGCGAGCCTGAGCGCCAACAGCGCCGGGCAGCACGGCTACCACCTGGTGTGGACCCGCGACGAGTTCCAGATGGCCTCGGCGCTTCTGGCCGCGGGTGACACGACGGACGCCTCCGACGCGCTGACCTACCTGATGAACTACGAGGAGACCTCAAGCGGGTACGTGAAGCAGAACTCGTGGCTCAACGGCAACCAGATGTGGAGCGGCACCCAGGAGGACGAGGTCGCCTTCCCCATCATCCTGGCCTACCAACTCGGCCGCACCGACGCCACGACCTGGGGCAAGGTGCAGCTGCTGGCCAACTACATCGTGAGCAACGGCCCGTACACCGGCCAGGAGCGCTGGGAGGAGAACGGCGGGTATTCGCCCTCGACGATGGCCGCCGAGATCGCCGGCCTGGTGTGCGCGGCGAACATCGCCACCGCCAACGGCAACTCGTCGCTGGCCTCGACGTACCTCTCGAAGGCCGACGCGATGCAGTCCGCAGTCGACTCCGACACCTACACGACCACGGGCCCCATCGGGAACGGCTCGTACTACGTGCGCATCACGCCCAACGCCAACCCCAACGCCGCCGACACGATCGGCATCTCCAACGGCGGCGGAAGCTATGACCAGCGGGCCGTCGTCGACCAGGGCTTCCTGGAGCTCTCCCGCCTCGGCGTGAAGCCGGCGTCCTCGACGCAGATCACGAACTCCCTGGCCGCGGTCGACGCCACGATCCGCACCAACATCCCCGGCTTCGGCAGCTACTTCAACCGCTACAACCACGACGGCTACGGCGAGACCTCGACCGGGGGCGACTACACCGGAGCCGGCGTCGGCCGTCCCTGGCCGGTGCTGTCCGGCGAGCGCGGCGAGTACGACGTGCAGGTCGGCAACACCACCGACGCCACGGCGATGCTGAACTCGATGGCGAACGCGGCCAACGCCGGATCGCAGATCTCCGAGCAGATCTGGCCGACCGCCAGCGCCGACGGCTTCACCCAGGGCCAGCCGGACAACTCCTCGACCCCGCTGATGTGGACCATGGCGCAGTTCGTCCGCCTGGCCATCGACATCTCGGCCGGCAAGACCGTCGACACCCCGGCAGCGGTCTGCCAGCACTACGGCACCTGTGCCGCGGGCGAGACCGTGACGGTCTCCAACCCGGGTACGCAGAGCACCACTGTGGGCACCGCGGTCTCGGTGCAGATCAGCGCGAGCGACACGGCGGGCAAGGCACTGACCTACACCGCCACCGGCCTCCCGGCCGGCCTGTCGATCAGCTCCTCCGGTCTGATCACCGGCACCCCGACGACCACCGGTTCCTCGACGGTCACCGTCACCGCATCCTCCGGGACGGCCAGCGGCTCGACGAGCTTCGGCTGGACCGTCAACCCGGTCGGCGGAGGCGGGGTGACCGAGCACGTCACCGTCACCGTGCCGGTGAACACCGACACCGCCGCCCAGACGGTCTACCTCGCCGGGAACCTGTCCGTGCTCGGAGGCGGCCAGGCCGACTGGGCCGCCAACGGCGTGGCGATGACCCGCGTGGATGCCACCCACTGGACGGCCACCATCCAGGCCGCGTCCAGCACGACGCTGTCGTACAAGTACGACCTCGGCGGCAACTGGAACAACGTGGAGGAGACCACCGGCTGCGCCTACGTCAACAACCGCTCGATGGCAGTCGACGGCGGCAGCGTCGCCGACGCCGTCGGAAACTGGGCCGGACCGAACACCTGCGGCTCGGCTGCTGCGGTCGTCACCGTGACCGTGCCGGCGAGCACTCCCAGCACCGCAACGGTCTACATCTCAGGCAACTTCAGCGCCCTGGGAACCGGGATGTCGTCGGCGAACGACTGGAACGCCGCGCTGTACCCGATGACGAAGGTGGACGCCACACACTGGAAGATCACCGTCACCAGCGCCCCGAGCGTGACGCTCCAATACAAGTACACCCTCGGCGCCTGGACCAGCGTCGAGGAAACCAGCGCCTGCGGCTACGTGAACAACCGCAGCTTCGCGTTCCAGGGCGCGGGCAGCAGCTTCACGGCCAATGACACCGTCGCGGCATGGCAGGGCACCAGCCCCTGCTGAATCAGCCGTCGACGGCGGCGGTCGCCGGACAGAGTCGTCCGGCGACCGCTCGTCCTCGCCGCGTCCCCCGTGTCGGCTCAGACGACCGCACGATCGCCGTCGACTGCGCTCACCGAGCCGACTGGTGTCCATCCACCCGCCCACCATATCGCCAGGTTGACATAGTCCGCGATGGTGGCGGCCTGACCGGATGCGTGCGCCCCGGTCGGGCGGTGCTGGTGTTATCGGTGTCCGGCCGCCTCCGGCCAGGTTGCGGCGAGCCAGGCCAGGTCTGCCTGGTCCTGCGCCCGGGCGGCGCGCTCGGCGCCGAAGAGCTTGTCCTGCTTGGTCAAAACCAGGGTGTAGGGGCGGCCCTGACGCCGGGTCTCGTGGCTGACCGGCAGCTCGTAGCGGTCGATGCGGGAGTGGACGTGTCGGCGGTTCTGCTCGGCCAGCGGCCACTCGTGCACGCGGCGAGCCGGGTCCTTGAGGAAACCGGACAGCACCTCGCACAGCGCGCAGGGACAGGGGGCCGCAAGAACGATCGACCAGTCGTCGGCGGCCCGGACCGGTCGGTCGAGCCGACGGCGTAACCGGCGGTCGCAGTCGGAAGCGAGGGATTCGAAGGCTGCCCCGATCGGCGGCTGTTCGGGCAGAGCCGCGGCGGTGCGCAGGGCGGACAGCAGCCAGACGGTTCCGTCCTCGCCGAGTTCGCCGAGCTGCCGCGTGATCTGCTCGGCCAGCGCGATCGCCCCGCAGTACTGCGCGGCGGCCAGAGTGGCGGCGAGCGGTGCTCCGAGTTCGGCCAGCTTCTGCGTCCGCAGGCTCGGGGCGGTGACGGCCGACAGTGCGTCGGCTTCGGCGTGCAGCCGCCGCCAGGACAGTTCCGCGAGGGTTCGGGCTGCCGTCCAACCCTCGGCGGAGCTGGTTCCCCGCAGGGCCCGGCACAGGTCGGGCAGCGCGGCGTACCACTCCAGCCGTTCGGAGCCGTACCCGGGTGTGAAGCTGAGCTCGTGGGGGTTCTCAGGGCCGAACCATCCGCGCAGAAGCTTGCCGGTCCACGCGGCGCCGTACTGGCCGGCGAGCTGGGCCAGCGCAGTGGCGGCGGCGGAGGTCAGGTGCTCGACGCGAAACGGCGTCAGCAGCAAAGCCGCGGTGGCCGCATCGTCCAGGACGTGCGCCGTGCCAAGCGTCTCGACCAGCGCGTCCGGCTGCGGGCTCTGGCGGATCGAGGCGGCCCAGAACGGCGCGAGGTCCGCCGCGTCGGCCCGCGCGCCGGCCAGGTCTCCGGCCCGGGCCCGGTTGCCGATCTGCGTCATGGCCCAGTGCGGGGACGCCTCGGCCCGGTTGGCGAACTCCCGGTCCACGGGGAAGATCACGAGCGCGGCGCGCCGGTACCAGCGGTCCAGGGTGTTGCCGTAGTTGCCCATGTAGCCCTCGTACTGCTGCTCATAGGGCGACAGCGTGCTGTTCGCGGTCCCGGCGCACAGCTCGGTCTCGTCCACGTCCAGCGTGATCTCCTCGGCGCGGCCGGTGTCCGGGTCGGTCCAGCGCACCAGCCGGGTCGCGCTTTCGATCAGGTCGTTCAGCTCGTAGTCGCGGTCTGCGTCCCCGTCGCCGTCCCCCTCTGCCTCCCCGTCGTCATCGTCCTCTGCGTCGTCGTACCAGTCGTCGTCCTCGCCGGTCGGGTAGGCGTCCCAGGTCTCCTGGATTTCGCACAGGGCCAGCATCACCCGGCAGCCGGTCTGGCCTGCCGCGGCGCGCAACAGCGCGGCCCGGGCGGCGTCCGCGCCCTTGAGCCGGGCCCAGTCCAGGCCCCGCTCGGTGTACTCGTGGTCCAGCAGGTAGACCAGCCGGTCCGGCGGGACGGCTGGCGCCCGGGAATAGGCCGGCGTGATCGGAGTCGTGAAGTGCTCGCGCAGATGCCGCGCCAGGTCGCCGACTGCGACGGCGTTCTCATCCGCTGCGGGTGCGCTCGCGCCGTCGAGCAGCAGGTTGAAGGTGAGCGCGATCCGGTTGCCGGTCCTCACCGGTCGCACCTCGTGGCGGCAGTCGGCGTAGAAGGCGGCCAGCGCCAGCTTGGACGCCGAGCCGTGGTGCCGCATCGTCGCCCCGCCCCGCTCGACGACCAGTTCTCCGCCGGTGTGCCGGGACGGCAGCGTGACCACCAGCGTGCCGACCATCGCGTCGTGCTTCTCCGAGTCCTGATGCGGCAGGAAGAACTGCCCCCGCTCGTAGACGAGCATCGAATGCAGTTCGGCGCGCAGCGCGCACGAGGACGGCAGACCCAGCTGTTCGCGCAGCGCATCGAGCAGCGGCGCGAACCCCTCACCCCAGCGGACGGTCACCGCGTCGCGCGGTACCTCCCAGGTGTCGCGTACCGACGCGTCGGTCAGCGTCTCGGTGCCGCGGCCGTACCGCGCCGGCGCGCCCAGATCGCGCAGCTTGCGTGCCTGCGCCGGAGTGATCGGGAACCGGACCTGGCCCAGGCCCGTGACTTGCAGGCCGAGCAAGTCCGCCTCGGCCTCGGCCGCAGCGCTGAATGCAGGAGTGCCGCACTCCCGATCGAGCACTGCCACCATCCGCTCACGCGGAACCGTCGTCACCACCAGGCCTCCTGCGGTTTGTGCGGCGGCTGTCCGCCGTCCGCCGGACACAGTACCCGGACCCGCGCCGTCTCAAGGCGTCGCATACCCGCATTCACTCGTTCCGGGGCCGCCACCCGACTCCGAGACCCGATCTGCTCCGCGTGGGACGAGACGCCCGATTGCGACGGGTGCTGTCAGCTCATTATCTCGCTCGACGGCGCTGGAACAGCCCGACTCAGCCCGGATAGGTGGGTCATCTCCACCGAGATCGTCCACGACGTGCTCGTAATCGAGGAGGGCTTCGTCGCCATCCAAGGCATGCGAATGCGAGCCAAACGCGCGGGTGCGAAGTACTCCTACCTGCTCACGGCTGCTCGCGTGCTCTCTGCGGTCGGCGCATTGAAGCCGCTTGGACATGGACAACGCGTACGCGGCCTACCACTGGGTCGCCGCGTGCGGTGAAACGCCGCCATCGGTGACCGACATCAGCCCCACCGCCGCCGAATCGGAGTAGCAGTGGAGCAGCAATGAGGCCATCCAACTGGAGCCATGCTTCCAGTTGGATGGCCTGGACCGAGTTCGGCACGTGGACCTGGGCCTCCTGCGTCCGCCCTGATCCGCGACGTGACGATCTAGTGGATGGCGATGCCTTCCGCGTCGGCGAAGCCTGATGAGGCGTCGGTGAACGACCGCAGCGGGGTGGTGTTGCCCTGCGCATATGAGGCGTAAGCGTTGACCTGCCCGGCGGCGAACTCCGAGCCCTTGACCATGGCGTAGATGGTTGCGTCGGCGGGGCTGACCGCGATCCCGGTGATCACGTTGCCGGCGAGGCCGGTGTTCGGCCCTTCGATGCTCTGGATCGGCGCCGCGTCACCGGAGGCGTTGCCGGCGAAGACCAGGATGCGCGTCGAGGTGCCGTCGCTGACCGCAGCGTAGATTTCGCCGGTCAGGGATGAGTACGTGATCGACAGTTCGGTGCACGGCGAGGGCGCGCTGCACGATCCCAGGCCGGTGTCCGGGCCGGAGATGACCCGCAGCGGGTTGGTGCCGCCGTACGCGCCGCCGCTGAACACCTGGATGGAGTTGCCCTGCGCAGTGGTGACGGCGGCCAGTACCTCGTTCTGGCTGTCTACGCTCAGGATGCTCGGCCACGGGTTGAACCCGCCGGGCAGCGGGATCTCGCGCAGCGGCGGCACGTGGTACAGGTTGCTCGCAACGCCGCTGGCGCCTGGAGCCTCCACTGCGATCGTCGGGCCCGATTCGCCGCCCACGACGTACTCGTAGCCGCTGGAGTCCACGGCGATCGCGTTGTTGTCCGGCTCGTTGGCCTGGAAGATGCGTGAGGGGGCGCTGGTGCTGCCCGCGCCGGGCGGGTAGACGAAGGTGGTCGCGTCCGACAGGAACGATTGCACGAACATGTTTCCGGAACTGTCGAAGGCGACGCCCCACGGGTCCCACACCGTGTTGGGGTTCTGCGGGTTGTTGACGGTGCGCGCCGGGGTGACCGCTCCGGAACTGGCGGGGTTGTACGCGGTCACCGGTCCTGAATCCGCGTTGGCGACGAACACCAGCCCAGGCCCGCTCGTGGGTGTGGGCTGTGGGGTCGAGGTCGAGACCGGCGTCGGTGTGGGTCCCGACGCGCCTTGTGATGCACGCATCACCGCAGGCGCGGGAGATGCGCCGATCAGTGCCAGAGCCAGTCCACCCCCGATGGTGGCGCTCGCGCCCAGCCAACCCTTCCGCCTCATAGCAGCCTCCGATTCGCTGTCACGCATACTGCCCATCCGGCAGCTTCGCCGACAGGTTAGGCAGCGCAATCAATTGCAGTGCAAGACCTCTTCCTACAGATGGCTTATATAGCAAACATCGGACATGTAACTTACATGCTCTGGAAGTATCGGATTAATCAGGCGTCTGCTAAAGGCCGTCGGAGAACATTGCGATCATTGCGTCCCGCTCCGATAGTAATGAGGGCATCGCGCCCACACGCGAGAAAGGGAACCGAAGAATGAATCGCAAGCTGCGCAGCGCCGCGTTGCTCGTGGCCGCTCCCACCGCCCTCTGCCTGAACCTCGTGGCCACCGGCCCTGCCTCCGCGAGCGCGCACGCCGCGCTGGCCTGCACCACGGCCGGGCCGATCGAGATCAACGGCTTCGCCTTCAACCCGGCCCAGGTGTTCGCGGGCCAATCCTCCACCGCCGACCTGATCACCACCAACTGCACGAACACGAGCGTCACCACGAGTGAGCAGTGGACCGGTCAGTGGATTTCGCTGAGCGGGACCGGGTTCCCGGCTGGCTGCCCGGTGATCGACCCGTTCATCCGCTCAGCGACCTACGCCCCGGGCCAGGAACTCGCCGAGAACACCACCTACCTCGTGCCCGCCGCTTGCCAGGCCACTGAGCTGGCCGTGACCGTGCGCATCAGCGTCGGCGCTGGAACCCCGGGTGTCACGGCCACCGCCTACCTGAAGATCGAGCACGTCACGCCGGTCTCATAACCCGACAACACCAGTGAGTTCAGGAGTAAAAAAAGAAGTAAGAGCTTTGAGATAAATGCGGGCAGTCGTACCCGTTCGGTGAATACTCTGCATAGACAACAGAGTTCTTCATTCAAGGTACGCCTGTGAGGAGGCAGCGCTAGCCCTGGCTAGCGCTGGCCTGCACCGAGCCGGTACCCGTGAAGAACCGCGAACCACACGTTGGCAGCGCCACCGCCGTTCGTGCCGACCCAGCACCTGGTATTGGTGTTCTCCGGAGACCGCATGGTTTGCGCCAACTCCTGTAGGCCACGAAGTCGATCCATTATTTGGCGGCTGGCAGGGTGCGTTGCGCGGCCAGGCCCGGGATGAACCACGGCGTCGTGGCGTTGGTTGGTCGCGGCGTCACGGTTTGCGGGCGACGCCGCTCAGGGAGATGTCCACGGGAAGTGTGCCGATGTCGAGGGGTTCGGGGCGCCATTGGGTGATGGGGACGATGCCGGGTGCGACCAGGTCCAGGCCGGTGAACAGGGCGGCGATTTGTTGTGGGCTGCGCAGGTGGTGGGTGCCGCCCGTGGTGTTGTTGTATTCCCTTTCGGCCTCGTTGAACGACTCGTCGATGTTGGTCGCGTCCGAGATGACCAGGTAGCTGCCTGCCGGTAGTGCTTGTAGCAGGCGGGGTACGAGCGCCGTGGGGTCGTCGGGGCCGGTGGTGTCGGGGATCTGCCCCAGGACCGCCAGCAGCATTAACGCGATGGGCTGGGTGAAATCCAGGGTGCGGGCAGCCTCGCTCAGGATGTGCTCGGGTTCGCGCACGTCGGCGCGCACGTAGTCGCAGGCGCCCTGGGGGGTACTGGTCAGCAGCGCTTGCGCGTGCACCAGTACCAGTGGGTCGTTGTCCACGTACACGACCCGGCAGGTTGGATCGACACGCTGGGCGACCTGGTGGGTGTTGTCGGCTGTGGGCAGCCCGGTGCCGATGTCCAGGAACTGGCGCACACCGGCCTCGGCGACCAGGTACTGCACCGCTCGGCCCAGGAACCGCCGCTGCATGCGACACAACACCGCGGCATCCAGGAACCTGCTGAGAAACACCTCGGCGGCCTCCCGGTCCACCGGGTAGTTGTCCTTGCCGCCCAACAGATAATTGTAAACACGCGCACTGTGGGGACGGCTCGAATCAATCCGGGCGACCGGATTCCCCTCATCCCACACGCCGACAGTCACCCCGCTCATCCTCACCGAGAAGCAACCTCGCCCTACTGACAGTACCCCAAACGGCTGCCGCGGTCGGGGATGGTGACCCAAACCCGGGCAGTCGCGCCCTTGACGCTGCTCTGCTGGGCGTCGCCGTCCTCGCGTCGCGGTCTTCTCCGCCTACTGCCGCTGACCAGTTGCGCGATGTGTTCGGCATGGCGGTTGGTGTACCAGGACAGGTCTGTTGGCTGAACGTGGGGGCCCAAGGTTCGTCACGGATGCCATCAACCACTGTCGCAGTCCGTGATGAGCGTTTGGCCGTCCATGGTGATCTGGGCGTTTACCGCGTTGGCGGCGGAACTTTCCACGCTTCCCTCCAGCGTGGCGTTCTGTAGATTCTGGAAATCGTCGATGAGGGCGGAAAAGTCATGAGCAATGATTCCGCTGATGATCAAATCATTGATGGCATCCGAGCGGCGCCACGTGTTGCGTCCCTTCACCCCCTTAGCGGACTCGGAGGTGAAGGGACGCTGGTGCAAGTAGCTTGGCGGATCAGCAGTGCGTGACCTGCGTAGTGATGTTCGTGCCGGTGTAGAGCCAGTAGTCTGACACGTATCCGGAGGCTGAGCCGTAGTCGACGTAGTCCCAGTACGAGTCACCGCCGACGGAGGGTCCGGTGGCGTAGCAGTTGACCTGCGGGACGAAGGCGTTGTTCGGGATCGAGCCCTGGACCGGACCGGTGCCCGGGCTTGCGTAGATGTTCAGTCCGCTCGGGTCCTTTGCGACGCCGGTGGTGAACTCCCAGTTGGAAACCTGGCCGGTGATGTTCCCGCCGGTGTAGGTCCAGTAGTCGGAGATGAAGCCGTACTGGTTCCCGTAGATGATCACATCCCAGTAGGAGTCACCCGAGACGTTGGAGCCGTTCTCGTAGAAGTAGATGGTGACTTCGGTGTTGTACGGCAGCGAGCCGAGGGAGGGGAAGCCGGCGCCGGGGCCGGAGCGCACGCTCAGACCGCTCGAAGCGCGGGCCCAGCCCTGGACGCTGTAGCCGACAGCCGGGTGCGCGACTGCGGTGCGCGTCGTCGCGGCCTGCGCGCTCGTCGTGCCGATGCCCAGCAGTGTGGCGGCAACCGCCACGACTGCTGCGAGTCGTCGGATTCTTCCGATCATCGTTCTCATTCCTTCCTGTGATGTAACTGGCCGATGTAACTGGCCCACGTCGCTTGCCCCCGATCTCGGCGAGCAGCAAGTGCTGTGTCGCAGGCGTCGTATCGAGCCGGGCCAGTTGGTACACATCGGTCATAGGCGCTGTGTTGTTGATTCGCAGCAGTCGAGGACACGTAGTGAACAACACGGAACAACTTGGCGGCGCGGTGCTTGTGATCCGAGGTGGTGGCCGCTTGCGTTCAGTGGGTTCCTTGTCGACACTCGTCGCAGGGATCTGATAATTTCTGCGCCCGCAGATGCCTTGTGAGCAGCAAGACCCGGGGCGGTTAGGGGTAACCGCTTCATCGGTGTCGGTCGGGCCGGAGACGTTTGTTTGGATGGGGGATGCATGCCGCGCACTGAAAAGCCGCTGGACCCTTTGGCCGGGCCGGTCGAGGCTTTCGCGCATGATCTGCGGGAGTTGCGGGAGAAGGCGGGTATGCCGCCCTACCGGACGCTGGCCAGGCGCGCCGGTTATTCCGCGAGCACGCTGTCCATCGCCGCTTCCGGTACCGCGCTGCCGTCACTGGATGTGACGCTGGCGTATGTGCAGGCATGCGGCGGCGATCCCGGGCCCTGGCGTGAACGCAGGCAGATGCTGGCGGCGCAGCAGGTACGCGGCAGCGCAGCACGGCCTGTTGATCGGGACAATCACGAGGCAACCCCGTCGGCCGACAAGGTTGGCCGCACGCAACGCTCCACGCCCGTGGCAATGGTTGTCGCGGTCGCGCCCCCGCCGCTGGCCCGACGCTACAAGTTCGGTGCCCGGCGCCTATCGGCAGTGCTTGCTACCGGGATGGTCCTGCTGGTCATCCTTGGTGCGGCGGGGGCTATCAACCGTCCGACTATGCCAGCCCAAATCGAGGCTGTGGGCTCTGTCGGCCGCCTCCAGATCGAAAACCTCTACAACGTCATCTGCTGGCAACAGTCGCTGCATGTGGACGCCGATGTTCCAGCGGACCTGGGAGCGGGTCGCGACAGCGAACGAGACGTCTTGATCGAAGCCGCCGCAACTCTTCGAATGCAGCAGGCCTACGAGGTAAAGCAGCTGGATGTCAATCAAGTCCCGGACGGGCCACACATGGTGACGTTGCTGCACGACTTCTGGGCCAACCGTGCTGCGGCCGACTCGATGTACCTGGCTTTTGCAGATGATCAGGGACCGAATGATCCCGTTTCCGGCAGCGACAGGACGTTTCTCCAGGACGTTGAGAGAGAAGCGCAGCAGGCAGGAAGCGCGGCGGCCCATTTTTGGAACCTGCACGCTCAGGCCATGGGAGAGCCGCAGATCAGCGAACGCACACTTTGATCCCGACCCGCGAGCACTGTCCCAGCCCAGCCGGTCAGTGACTGCACCACAGCACCCGGTGCACTGGACGCTCTGGTACGAACTGCGCTTCTACGTGCTCTTCGGCGTCGTGCTCGCCTGCCGGGCTCGGGGCCTTCGACTGGGTGCGGTGGCGCTGGCTGACCGCGGCCGGAGCCTTGAGCGCCCCTTCTACCTGCTGCACGAGAAGCTTGGCTCGGAACTGATCAACCGGTTCCGCAGTTCGTGGAACGGCTATGTCAGCTCGCGTTGGCGGTAGTCATCAGCCTGGGGCTCGCGTGGCTGCTGCATATAGCTGTATGTAGCCGTGGAGCGCCCGCTGTCCCCTTGATCAAGAATGGACTACGCACCTCCTTCGCGGTCGTGCGGCGAAACGGGCAGCCTGTGGCCAGTGGCCCCGCCGCGCTGTCGGCGGTGACGGGGCATCAAGACGCCCCATCGTGAGCATTGTGTTCATGGGCACTGTGTTCATGAGCGTCGTGTCGATGGGCACCGTGTTGATGACTGCTGTGTTCATGAGTGCCAGGTGCTGTCGATCACCATCCAGGCACTTCGCCGGGTTGGGCGAACGGTTGCCGGGACCGGGTCGGTGCGATAGTGTCGCCCCGCGCTTAAGTCAGCGTGCTGACCGTGTTCACGAGGGCCTTGGCCTGTGTGGGTGCCTGCCTGGCGGCGGCTGAGCGGTCGAATCTCCACGGGGCGTTCCCGGCATCGTAGGGTGCTGCTCATGTAATGCAACGCCTGATGTTACGGCTATTGCAATGAGGAGGGGCTGCACAGTGCATCCAGCCGACCTTGGCTCGCTTCCGCAGGCCGCGGCGCAAGAGCACGGGCAGATACCCTTCCTGTCCGATCTGCCTTGGCCCGGGCTCGATGTCCAGGTGCGTACCATGGGCGACTTCGCCCAAGTGGTGAGTCGCTACGCGGATCGCCTGTGGGCGGCAGGGATCCGTCCAGGGGCGACGGTCGCGATCGTGAAGGCGAATCACTTCGACATTCAGGCGCTCGCTTGCGCGGCCATCCGGATCGGCGCCCTTCCCGCCCTGCTCTCGGTGCGGATGGAGGCGGAGGAGCTGCTCACCTGCCTCAGCAGGCTGCAACGCCCTGCCTTGCTGGTCGACGCGGCCGGCGTCGCCCGGCTCGCTTCGCACGCCGACGCGTTGCCCGCGCTGACGGATCGCACGTTCGCGCTGCACGCGCCGGGCGCATCGTGGGCGCCGGTACTCGACGCGGAATCGCCGCACACGGCGGTCGGGTGCTCCACCGACGGACCGGTGATCATTACGCACTCCTCCGGCACCACCGCGGTGCCGAAGCTGGTCGCGCAGAGTGCTGATTCACTGTACGGACACGCGCTGCCGCAGATCATGATCGCGCGCGGCCTGGACGTCAACGGCCTGTCCGTCAAGTGCCTGTCGTTCGTGCACGCTCGCGTCTCCTCCGGCCTGGTCGCACATCTCACCGTCGGCGTCCCGTTCCTCGCCATGGTCAGCCCCGAGCTGGACGACGTCGAGCGGCAGCTGGTCGAGCACCGGCCGCAGACGCTGGAGACACACCCGAACATTTTCATGCGCTGGGAGCCGCTGGCCGAACGGCCGTCACGGCCGCTCGGCTCCATCGAGCGCTACATCACCAGCTTCGACGCGGTGCATCCGCGCACTGTCAGGGCCCTGTTGACGGGCTCGGACCAGCCGGATCCCGTGTACTACCAGGCCTATGGGCAGACGGAGACCGGGCCGGTCACCATGCTCGCCGTCCGCCGCGCCGATCTCGCCCGGCTCGACGGCGCCGCGTCGCGTGACGTCGGCAAGCCTTTCGCAGGGGTCACCGACGTGCGCGTCGTCGACTCCCAGGGGCGCGCGCTGCCCGCCGGAGCCACCGGTTTCATCGAGGCGCGCACGCCTGGCCGTGGACTGTCCATCGTCGGCGAGCCGCCGCTGCCGGGGCCGGATGAATGGTGGCAGATGGGTGACATCGGGCGGCTCACCGAGGACGGCTCGCTCGAATTGCTGGATCGCGTCGCCGACAGGTCCGATGCCGACGGCGCCGATGCGGTGCCCAGCCTGCTGCGCATCGAGGATCAGTTGCTCGACGCGTTGCCGCAGCTGGTGGAGGCCGTGCTGACGCCAGACGCGGACGGCGGCCTGCTGGCCACCGTGTGCACGGCCGACGATCTGCCCCTGGACCGGGACTTGTGGGCGAAGGCGGCGGAGACGGCGGGGCTGCCGACGGGGACGCCGGTCGTCCAGTGCCGCTGGGACGAGCTGCCGATGACCGGGTCGTGGAAGGTGCGCCGCCACCGGATCGGCGCGCGATGATCTGGGACGAGATCGCCCGCGAGGCGGCTCGCGGCGCGTTCGTGCAGTACACCGTGCCGGAACCCGGTCGCATACCGCTCGAACGGCTGCTGGAGGACGCCGACGGCACGGCGCGCGCCATGGCCGCCGCGCTGCCGTCGGACGGTCAGCTGCGTATCGGTCTGCTGATGGCCAACGGCGAGCCGTGGCTGCGCGTATTCCTCGCTGCGACCAGACTCGGCGCAGTAGCGGTGCCGCTCGCGATACCGGCCGGATTCCGCGGGCTGGAGGCCTACAACGCCCACATCGCCCGCATCGCCAAGGACGCGCAGCTCGACGCAGTGATCTTCGACGACTTGGTCGCTGCCGTGATTCCCGGGCTCCAGACGGGCAGCGGCACAACTCGCTTCATCCACCACGCGGCGCTGACCGCCGACGCCAGGCATCCGGTGCTCGCGCCGACGGCTGCGGAGCCGGGGCGCTTGGCAGTGCTCCAGTACACGTCCGGCAGTACCTCGGCGCCGAAGGGCGTCATGCTCACCGAGGGCAACATCCTGGCGGGCCTGCGGCCGATCTCCTATGACACCGACTGGGATCCGGACACCGACAGCGTCGGCGTGTGGATACCGCTGTTCCACGACATGGGCCTGTTCGGCACCCTCGCAGGCCTGGTACGCGGTTCCAGCGTCTGTCTGTGGACGCCGACGGAGTTCGTGAAGCGGCCGTTGCAGTGGCTGAAGTCCTTCGCCGCGTCGCAGGCCTCGATCCTTCCCGCGCCCAACTTCTTCTTCGACTACCTCACCGCCGCGGCGGCCGACGCTCCGGACGCGGTGGCCGGCCTGGATCTGGGCAGCTGGCGGATCGCGTTCAACGGCTCCGAGCACGTGCGCTGGCAGACCATTGAGTCGTTCACCGAACGGTTCGCCCCGCACGGCTTCCGGCCGGCGACGATGTTCCCGGTCTACGGGCTCGCCGAAGCGACCCTGCCGGTCACCTTCCCCAGGATCGGCGAGCTTCCGCGCAAGCGTGACATGGACCGCGCCGTCCTCGGCGCCGGGAGCGGGTCGCGGACGGTCACCTGCGTCGGCCGGGCGGTCTCCGGCATCGAGCTGCGCATCGACGCCGACCCGGGCGCCGGGGGCAGCGCAGTGCCCGGAAAGGCGCTGGTCGGCGAGGTGCAGGTGCGCGGCGATGCGGTCACGTCGGGCTACTTGAACCTGCCCGCGAGCGAGCAGCCGTTCACCGCGGACGGCTGGCTGAAGACCGGCGACCTGGGATTCCTCGACGAATCCGGGCTCTACATCACCGGTCGGGCCAAGGACATGATCGCGGTCAACGGCGAGAACTACTACGCGGAGGACGTCGAGGAGATCGTGCGCGCCTCGCCGCTGCTCGACCGGCGGCACTGCGCGGCGGTGCCGTGGACCGACGAGGGCGGTCGTGACGCAATGCTCGTACTCGTCGAGACCGCGCGGACCGGAGACGACGCCGAGAAGCTGGCTGGTGCCCTGCGCGACGACATCAACGGACAGCTGGGTCTGGCCGCCGTCCAGGTCCGTGCTCTGCCGCCGAAGAGTCTGCCGTACACCAGCTCCGGCAAGATCCGGCGGCGGCAGGTCTTGGCGGATCTGGAGCCGGGGGAGACGCGATGACCGCTTCCGATGACGTCCTTGCCGCGGTTCGCGCGGCCATCGGCGAGCAGGCCGGCCTGGCCGGCTCCGAAATCGATCCGGAGCTGCCGGTTCGCTCCTTCGGCCTGGAGTCGCTGCACGTGCTGCGCGCCGTAGCGCAGATCGAGGACCTGCTGGGAGTGGCCATTCCGGACGACGCGTTGTTCGACGACCTGACGCCCCGCGCGCTCGCCGAGGTCGTGGTCGGCCTGCCCCGGCGGGTCGAACTGCCGTGAAGGCCCTGGTCGAACCGGATGTGCTGGTCGGCGCGGCGGCCGGGCTGCGCACCGTGCCGCCGGATTTCGCCGTGTACGAGGCGGACGCGCAGCTCGCGACCCGCCATCTCTCGATGGACCACGCGGCGCTCGCGGCGCTGGCGCAGGCCGGACTCCCGCACCGGACGGACCCGCACGGCGCGCCGCTGTTCGACTTCACCGATCTGACGAACGTCGCCCTGCGCTCCGGTTCGGGGACCACCGTGCCGGAACTGGCCCGCAGGTTCTTGCTTCGCTTCATGTCCGGCGAGCCGCGCTCGTGGTACGAGGAGCGCACGTGGCAGATCTCGGTCTGGCCGCCGAAGGGGTCCGCGGCGGACGACTGGCGGCTGCTGCCGCTGGACGGGGACGCGCCCGGCATCACCGTGCACAGCAGTACTCGTACATCAGGGGCCATCTCCGCCGTGGTGACGATCGCAGGCGCCGAGGACGCTGTCACCGATCCCGAGGTGCTCGCTCTCTACGAGGACGTATACGACGCGCTCGTCTCCGGCGACGTGGCCTACCAGTCCGTGCCCGAGGCGCTGCGACACGAGCACGAGCGCGCCTGGGCCGAGGGGGTCGCCGACTGCGTCGTGATCAGCCGTGTACTCGCCGGACGCATCGTCGCCACCGGGCGGCGTGCCCGCGCTCGCCGTGGCTATCTGCTCGGCCTGCTCGGCAGTGACCACGCCTGGACCGAGGTGCACGAGGACGGCCGCTGGAAGTGCCTCGACCCGGTCTTCGAGCTGCTGGCCCGGGCCACGCCCGGCACCGAGCGGTTCCGTGCTGCCTGCCGCGGCGGCCGGTTCAACCGGCTCGTGCCCTGCGACACCGAGCGCGCCGACCCGCTGATCACGCTGGCCGGTCGGCCCGCCCCGGCCTGGGCGCTCGCCGGGGTGAGCTCGCGGCCGGCCGAACACCCTGTATCGACGGACAACGCAGTTACCGCGGGGAGTGACCAGTGACCACCGAGACGGCGCGCGACCTGATCCGCAGCGTCATGGAACTACCGGAGCTGCTTGAGGCGATCGACGACGACGCCGACCTGCGGATGGCCGGGATCGACTCGGGCGAGCTGATTCTGGTGGCGCTGCGCTGCGAGCAACAGTTGGGGCGCCCGCTCGACGAGTCCGAGCTGAGCGGGCTGGTCAGCGTCCGCTCGGTCGCCTCGATCCTGACCGGTCCCGGAGGCTCCGATGGGGCTGCCTGAGACGATCGAAGCCCTCGCCCGGCGCACGCCGGACGCGATCGCGCTGGCCGACGGCCGGATCGAGGTCGCCTGGGCCGCGCTGCGCGACCGTACCCGCACGGCTGCTTGGGCGCTGCGCGAGAGCCTCGCTCCCGGCGACCGGCTGCTCGTGCACAGTGCCAACCGCGTCGAGGTGATCGAGACCTACCTGGCGTGCGCGTACGCGGGCATCGTCGCCGCGCCGGTCAACCCGGCGCTCACCGACGCGGAACTCGGCGACGCCATCAGCCTACTGCGACCCGCCGCCGCCATCGCCGACGAGGCCGGCCTGGCCAGGCTCGCGCGGGTGGCCCCGGATCTGTCGGCGCGCGACATCGGTTTCGTGCCGCAGACGGCGCCGCGTACCGATCCGCTGTCGGCGACGCCGCTGACCGCGCCGTTCGCCATCCTTCAGACCTCTGCGACGACTGGGCGCTCGAAGGGCGTCGTGGTCGATCAGCGCTCGATCCAACTGAATGCGCTCAGCTGGCTCGCCGACGTACGGCCGTCGGTCGGCACCCGTTTCCTCCAGGCCGGGCCGTTGTTCCACGGCAGCATGGTCATCGCGCTGGACTACCTGGCGGCCGGGTGCCCGGTGTACGTGCTCGAACGCTTCGTGCCGCAGAACTGCCTGCGCGCGATCGAGCGCTGGCAGATCGAGCACGCGTTCCTGGTGCCCAGCATGGTGCGGCTCGTGCTGGAGACGAAGCAGCTCTCTGACACGCCGGCCGCCAGCCTGCGGCTGCTGCTGCACGGCGCGGCGCCGATGCCCACCGACTTGGCGGAGGCGGCGCGCAAGGCGCTCGGCGTCGAGCTGCAAACCATCTTCGGGATCACCGAGGGCGGCGGCCCGGTGCTCACCCTCACGCCACAGGACACGCCCGGCGAGCCGATGATCGGCGGGGCGACCTGCATCGGGCTGCCGATGACCGGCGCGGTCGCGCGGGTGCGCGACGCCGACGGCAACGATCTGCCGGCCGGCGAGATCGGGACGTTGCACGTCTCCGGCGACGGTCTGATGCAGGGCTACTGGGAGAACCCTGAGGCGACCGCGGCGGCGATGTCCGGCGGCTGGCTCAACACCGGCGACGTCGGGTACGTCGACGAGTCCGGATACTTCTGGGTCGTCGACCGGCGCAATGACCTGATTCTGCGCGGCGGGCAGAACGTCTACCCGGCCGAGATCGAGCGGGTCCTGCGCGACCATCCGGACGTCGCCGACGTCGCGGCCGTGCCCGCCGCCTCCGAGGTCTGGGGGCAGGTCCCGGTGGCCTTCGTCCAGGTCGTGGCCGGGCGCGAGCTGGACACACGGACTTTGGCAGAGCACTGCACGCGCCTGCTGGCCGCGTACAAGCGGCCGGCCCGGTTCGTCTTCGTGGAAACGGTGCCGCGCAACCCTTCCGGCAAGATCCTGCGCAGACTGCTGCGCGAGCAGGCCGACGCCGCGGTCGCGAACAGGGCGCCGGGCGGCACAGGGGACACAGCGCCGGGCGGCGCGGGGAACCGGCCGTGAGTCAGTGGTCTGTTCCGCTCGGCGGTTCGATGACGTTCACGTGGGAGTACGACCGTGCCCACGACGACCTGCTGCGCCTGTACCGCCTCGGCAAGGAGCGCCAGTGGAACGCGGAGACGCGCATCGACTGGGCGCACGAGGTCGATCCGGACAATCCGCTCGGCATGCCCGACGAGTTCATCTGGATCGCCGGAACCCCGTTGTGGGACGGGCTCGACGCGAAGGAGCGCTCGACCGTCAGGGTCCATACCGCGGGCTGGCTCTACTCGCAGTTCCTGCACGGCGAGCAGGCGGCGCTGATGTGCGCGGCCAAGATCGTGCAGACCGTGCCCGACCTGGACGCCAAGTTCTACGCAGCGACCCAGGTGATGGACGAGGCCAGACACACCGAGGCGTACCAGCGGTTCCTGAACACCAAGATCGGCGTCACGTATCCGATCTCTGACGCGCTCGGCGCGCTGCTGGCCACGATCGCCACGGACCCGCGCTGGGACATCACCGCGCTCGGCATGCAGGTACTCGTCGAGGGGCTGGCGCTGGCGTCGTTCAGCATCCAGCGCGACCGGATGCGCGATCCGCTCGCCCGCGCCTTCAACGCTTACGTGCTTCAGGACGAGGCGCGGCACGTCGCGTTCGGTCGGGTCGCGCTGCGCCGCTTCTACGCCGAGCTGACCGAGGCGGAACTGCGCGAACGCGAGCAGTTCGCGATCGAGGCCTGCTGGGCGCTGCGCGACCGCTTCGTCGGCGAGGAGATGTGGCGTCGGCTGGACCTCGGTGCCGAGGAGTGCATCCGGCTCTCCAGGCGCTCACCCGCGATGCGTGAGTTTCGCAGGCGCCTGTTCAGCCGGATCGTCCCCACGCTGCGCGACATCAACCTGTTCGGGCCGTCGATGCAGGCGGCGTTCGAGCAGATGGGGGTCCTCGGGTTCAGCCGCCTGGACATCGGCGCGGTGGGCGACGAGGACGAGCGCGCCGCCGCCGAGTTCGACCGGCGGCGCGCCGAGGTGTCCGGGTTCATCGACCGTGGAGCGCAACCGCCGGAGGAGTCGCCTTGACAGAGACACGAGACGGGGCGGCCGCGGCGCCGGCGCCTTCGGCGTCGCTGGGTCCGAGCGTCAGGCTGGTGCTCGGCGCCGCCTTCATGCTGCTGGCCGACATCTCGATCGTGAACATCGCCGCGCCGAGCATCCAGCGCAGCCTCGGCGCGGACATCGCCGAGGTGCAGCTGATGATCGCCGGTTATCAGGTCGCTTACGCGACGGTGCTGGTGACCGGCGGCCGGCTCGGCGACATCTTCGGCCGCCGCGCGCTGCTCCTCTACGGCACGATCGCGTTCACGTTGGCCAGCCTCGGCTGCGGCCTGTCGCAGAACCCGGGCGAGCTGATCACGTTCCGGGTGCTGCAAGGCTTCTCGGCGGCGCTGATGTACCCGCAGGTCCTCGCGACGCTGACGATCGTCGTGCCGCCGCAGCGGCTGCCCCGGGCGTTCTCGTTGCTCGGCGCGGTCATCAGCAGTGCGACGATCGTCGGGCCGGTGCTGGCCGGGGTGCTGATCAAGCTGAACGTGCTCGGCGAGTGGCGGCCGATCTTCCTGATCAACGTGCCGGTCGGGCTGGTCGTCATCGCCCTGACGCCGAAGCTGGTGCCGGCCGTGCGCAGCCCGAACGCCAAGCGCCTCGACGTGCCGGGCGCCGCGCTCGCAATCGTCCTGATGGCGGCGGTGACGGTGCCGCTCACCGTCGGCCGCGACCACGGCTGGCCCGCGTGGAGTTGGGTGAGCCTGGGCTTTTCTCCGATGCTCGCGGCAGTGTTCCTGCTGCGCGAGCGCGCGGTCGAGAGCGGTGAGGGATCTCCGCTGGTGCCGCCGCTGTTCTGGCGCTTCGCGGGCTTCCGTATCGGGCTGCTGCTTTACGTCGTGCTGTTCGTCGCTGTCATCCCGTTCTTCCTGTACTACTCGATCGTTCTGCAATACGGCTTGGCGTACGACGCGCTCACTGCGGGTGTCGCGATGACGCCATATGCCATCGGCACACTGATTACCGCGCTGCGCTCCACCAAGATCGTCGCCAAGTACGACACTCGCAACGTGCTGATCGCCGGCGGTCTGATCTGCGCGGCCGGCAGCCTGTTGCTGGCGCTGACGCTGGACCTGGACCGCAGCGGCCACCAGCTGGCCTGGTGGATGACGCCGGCGATGTTCGTGACCGGGCTCGGGCTCGGGCTCATCGTGCCGCCGCTGCTGACCTTCGTGCTGCGTACCGTGCCGACCACGGACGTCGGGGCGGTCTCCGGGCTGCTGTCCACCGCGCAGCAGCTCGGCGGCGCGCTGGGCGTCGCGGTGATCGGCGTGCTGTTCCTGCACGGCCTGCCCGGCGGGATCACCGCCAGCGGATACTTCGCGCTGCGTGGCGGCCTGGTCTCCTCGACGCTGCTGATGGCGGGCTGTTTCGCGGTCGCCGCAGCGCTCGTCACCAGGCTGGCTCGGCACCGCCCGACGGCCGCCGCAGCCCCGGCCGCGACCACGGCGCCTGCCGCGGCGCAGCGGAAGCCGGACCCGACTGACGCGGGGCGTGCCGATGCCGGACGTCAGTGAGCTGCTGCCTGGCACCGAGCGTACCGCGGGCCGTGCACTGCTGAACGCCATCGCGTCCGGTGCACCGCCGCCGCGGGGCTACATCGTAAACCTCCGGCTTGCGGTGTCAGGGCTGGAATGGCAGCCTGGCAGGGTCGCCGCGCGCCTTGAGCTGGCCGAGGACGTGTGCAGCGCCCCGGGCATAGTCTTCGGCGGCCACGTCGCCGCGCTACACGACCAGATCGCTGCCATGGTGATGCTCAGTGTTCTGCCGGACGGCGTCACCTTCGTCACCAGCCGCCTGGACACGCGGTTCCTCGGAATCCTGCGGCCCGGCCACGCCACCGTGGAGGCTGAGGTCGTTGCGCTGTCCGTGCAACGGGCACAGGTCGAGTCGGTCATCGTCCAGCACGGGGCGCTGACCAGCCGCTCGGCGGTCACCCAATCGCTGGCCGGAGCCGGATGATGCGCATCGCGGTCATCGGGGCCGGACCCGCCGGCTGCGCCGCGGCACTCGCCCTACGCGGTCGGCTCGGCGCGTCGGCCGATATCCGGGTGTACGAACGCGATCCGCGCGACGGGCGGCGCGGCTTCGGACTGGTGTTCCCGCCGGGGCAGCTGACCCGGCTGGCGTTGACCGGCAGCGACTGGGCGCGTGACATCGCGGTCGCGGCCCGCGACTGGAACCGGCTCGCGGTCGTGCGGGAAGGCGAGCGGACGGTCTTCGACGGCCACCCGATGCTGTCACTGAGCCGCGACGGGCTCCTGCGCCTGTTGCGTGAACGGCTCGACCGCGAAGGCGTGCCGATCGAATACGCCGCCCCGGTCATCCCGGTCACGGCGTCACCGGATGGCGCGGGCCTGACAGTGGATCTGGATGCGGATCTGGTCGTCGCGGCGGACGGCACCGACTCCGCGTTCCGCAGCGTCGGTACGGTGCGCCGGGATCCGGCCGTCAGTGCCCGCTTCGTCTGGTTCGCCACCGAGGTCGCCTTTCCGGAGCTGACCTTCCTTTTCCGCCGCACACCCGCGGGCGTGTTCACAGCGCACGCATATTCCTACTCGGATGATGAGAGTGCATTCATCGTCGAGGCGGGGGAGCGGACCTGGGCGCTGGCGCTGGGCGGCGAGCCGGGCACGGTGAAATCGGGCACCGTGAAGCCGGACACAGTCGCGGCGGCCACGGCCGAATTGTGCACGAGCGTCTTCGCCGCGGACCTCGGCGGCCGGGCGCTGTACGGAGGCAGTGGGGCGCCGCGGGAGTTCGCGCAGATCAGCCTGTCTCGTTGGTCCGCCGGCCGCACCGTGCTGATCGGCGACGCAGCGCACACCGCGCACTTCTCGATCGGCTCCGGCACCTCACTCGCCCTGGCCGACGCCGCAGCCCTCGCCGACGCGATCGCCGAGCAGCCGACCGTCGAGCAGGCATTGGCGACATACGAGGCCAGGCGCCGCCCGGTGGTCGAGAACCTCCAAGCGCTCTCGCGGCTCAGCAGCCAGTGGTTCGCCACGGCCGGCGAGCGGATGGACGATCTCGACTTGCGCGGCTTTGCCGAATCACTCGTGTCGCGCGCCGGACTGATGGCCCGCGTTCGGAGCGAAATGGCGGCTACATCAGCAGCCGGACCCCGCCCACGGCAGGGTTGACCGCGTCGGCCACGCAGAACGAATCGTATATTCGAGCCCTACAGGGCCATGGCTCTCCTGAAACGTTCGCATCACCGTGTACGAATACAGATCCGCATCTGCCTGATACGGCACACCGAGTCTGCGGAGGTGGACGGGTGGAACCACCCGTGCCCAGCGTCGTTGTAGGCGCCGATTTTCCGTCTGGGCTGATCAGGCCCCGTGTTCGTGCCCGCACGCGCGCGATCCTCGGCACCATCACCCTCGAATGCCGGACCGCCGCAGCAGCCTGACACAGCAGGCATGGCGCCGGGCTACCCGCTCGGCGACGCGCATCGGATAATCGAGTACCACGCTTCATCCGAAAGATCTCACCAGAGGAGTCCTGGATGACCGCCGGGGCCAGCACCCACCTACCCATGGTCCTCTCTGGTCAGGACGGCTCCCCAACGAACCCCGGCCCCGTGGCCCTGAGCCCCTCAGACCGCGTATTGGTCACCTTCACCGCACAGGACTGCGGTGTGGCGCCGATGACCTGGGGCCAGTTCGACATGTGGCGCGCGATGGTCGGCCAGAACAACTGGCTGCCGCTCGGCGGCACGCAACGGCTCGAACCGGGCACCCGGCTTGAGGACGTGGTGGAGGAACTACGTTACCTGATGACCCGGTTTCCCTCACTGCGCACGCGGTTGCGCTTCGGGGACGGCGACCGGCCGGTCCAGGTACTCTTCGACTCCGGACAGATCACCCTGGAATTGTTCGACGCCACGGCCATCGGCGATGCAGACGGTACCGGCGAGGCCGCCGAGGATGCGCCGGGGCGCACCGCCGCCGCCATCGAGGCGCAGTACCGGCGCGCAGCCTTCCACTTCGCCGACCACTGGCCCCTACGGATGGCGCTGGTGCTCGACCGTGGCGTGCCCACCCATATGGTCGCCCTCATATGCCATCTCGCCCTCGACGCAGCCGGGGCACAGGTGATGCTACGCGAGGCCGCGCAACGACGCACCGCGCCGTGCGCCGGGCTACAGCCGCTGGACCAGGCCCGATGGCAATCCTCACCCGCCGGGCTGCGGCAGAACGCCGCCGCACTGCGGCATTGGGAAAACCTGATCCGGTCGGCCCCCACGCGCCGGATCGGCGGCCTCGACGCCCCGCGCCAGCCGGTGCGCTGGTGTGCGCAGTTCACCTCACTCGCCTTGCAACTGGGTGTCCGGGCCATCGCCGCGCGCGTCGCAGTGGACTCCTCCGTGGTGCTGCTGGTCCTCTACGCCACTGCCCTGGCCCGGATCACCGGCGTCAACCCGGTGGTGACCCGCCCGCTGGTGAGCAACCGCTTCCGGCCCGGCCTGGCCGACGTGGTGTGCACGGCGGTGCAAGGCGGAATCCTCGCCCTCGACGTCGCGGACGCCACCGTCGACGAGGCGATCCGCCGCGCGCAGCGCTCGGTGATGATCGCATCCAAGCACGCATACTACGATCCGGAGCAACTCGACGACATGATCGCCCGCGTCACCCGGGAACTACCCGGGGACTTCGAGATCAGGTGCTTCTTCAACGACCGCCGCAGCTTGCAGCAGAACACGGCATCCGCTGCGCACGACCAGATCACCCCCCGTGTACTGCACGAGGCCCGCGACCGCGGCGTCCTGCGCTGGACCGAGAAGACCGACCAGGACCGCGACGAGAACATGTTCGTGCACATCGACGAGGACCCCACGGGCATCGTGCTGACAGTGTGCGCACACACCGGGTACTTCAGCCCCGAACGGATCGAAGCACTCGCGCACGGCATGGAGCACGTCGCCATCGCCGCAGCACTCAACCCGGCCGAACCAACCCTCATGTCCACCACGCCGCCCGATCACCACAGATTCGGAGCATGACACCGACGCCAGACGCGACGGCGTGTCCCGCATCAGGCTTTTGGCACAAGTTCTCGGGTTTGATTCTTGTGGATCGGGTGTAGCGACAGGCCGCGCAGGATCTCGACCGGTCGGCGGCAGCGCAGGGCCTCGTGCGACCGGATCTTGGTCGCGTCCGCGCCGGTGCAGGTCGGGGCGATGGGCCCTCCGTGCTCGTTCTTCGTGAAGTATTCGGTGACCTCAGTCACGCGACAGATCCCGTCGGCGGTCGTCTCATACTCGCCGAAATCCAGCTGCCACGCCGACTGATCATCAAAACCTCATGTCGTGATTCGGCTATGTCCTGCGCCAAAAAGCCTGACGCGACAGATCAGGGCTCAAACTTCGTGAGTGTTGCTTGGCGCACCAAACAGTGCTTGCAAGTACGCCTGGCGTGATTGCGCTTCCTTCGAACTCTGATAACGTCCGAATTGTTCCCCTCGCACGTTTCAGGCGCGTCTGTGCTCCCCGTGGCAGCACGTCCCCTTTCCGCGGCTATTGTTCGATGGAGGACAAAGAAACACCATGCGCACGTTGATCAAATTGCGTTCAGGCAGCATCCTGACCGCCGCCGCACTCGCCGTGTCCGCAAGCTTGCTCACCTTCGCTGCGCCCGCGAACGCGGCAACGGATGCCGCAGCCGCCCCCGCCGTCCCGGTCGCCGCGGCTTCCAGCATGCCGCCGATCCCGCAGGTGACGCTGCACCGCGGGCCGGCGCAGGTTGAACCCGCCGCGGTCACGCCACAGCGCGGCGCGCAGCAGATCCGGCAAGCGCCGCTGGTCGCGAACATGACCTACCACGGCGGCCCGGTCACCCACCAGCCCCGGGTCTACCTGGTGTTCTGGGGCACCCAGTGGCAGAGCAACCCCAACGGCGCAGCGTCGTACATGTACTACTACTTCCAGGGCTTGGGCCAGCCCGCGGATAACTGGTCGCCCATCATGTCGCAGTACACCGACGCCACCGGGCAAGGCCCCACGTTCGGCGTCTCGGCCCTGGCCGGCGCGGTCATCGACAACAGCCCAGTGCCCTTCGCCGCCACCGCCGCCCAAATCGCCGCCGAAGCAGTCGCGGGGGCGAACTATTTCGGTTCTTTCGGCACCGACTCGCAGGTTTTCGTGCTCAGTCCCTCGGGCGCGCACCCGGCCGGATTCCCGACCTCAGGCTTCTGCGCCTACCACTCGGCCACCACCGACGCCCTGGGCCGTTTCGTGGCCTTCACCAACATGCCCTACGTCCTGGACGCAGGCACCGCGTGCGCGGCGAACTCGGTACGCAGCCCACTGGACGGGTTCTCCATCATCGGCGGCCACGAATACGCCGAGACCATCACCGACGTCGCACTCAACGCCTGGTACGACACCAACCTGGCCGGCGAGATCGGCGACAAATGCCAAACAGGCCCGTTCTTCGCACAAACCCTGCCCACCGGTGTGTTCGCCCAACAAATGCTCTGGAGCAACGCAGCCAACGGATGCGTACAGTTCTAACAAACCAACTGCCAGACGGTTTGATCTCAGACCGGCTGCCAACAGCCCCGCGCATGCCGAAAACCCATCCGCACAGGTGAAGCCATCATGGTTGGCCAGCGCAGGGTGGGCGAGAGGAACTTGACGTTCATGACCCTCTCACCGTGGCCGGTGGTGAGAGGGTCATGAACGGATTGCTCGTGATCCGCGCTGCACGCCGCAACCAGCACCTAAGGAAGCTGATCAGCTCCTCGTGCCTACGCCATGCTTGCCGTGGTCGCGTGCCAAGCGAGGCAGTCGGGGGACACCTCGAACCACCGTGATCGGCCGGACGTGGCCTAACCATGTGCCACTGCGTCACTGCGTCGGTCAGCCGGCCACTTCGTACCAGAGGCCGACATTGGTGCCCGGCCTGGTCGGGTCCACCTGGCAGTAGTAGCCAATCCAGTTCGGGTTCTCGGCCGCGAGGATGGCGCCTTCGTGATAGCAGGTGCCCAGGTCCCCGAAGTAGCCCCACAACGACGTGACGATGCCGGCGGGGCGGACGGCGGCGGCGTTGGCCGGGGTGGCGGCACCCGCCATCGAGGCGGCGCAGAACAAGGCCGCGGCCACTGTGGTCAGGGAACGACGCAAGGCTCTCTCCTGGGGCTCAAAGAAGCGCGCGTACGGATGGTGGGGTGGTGCGCCGTTCCGACCTGCTCCGTATCGCACCACGTTCCCGACCTCCGGCACCAAGGCGGAGAGAAGCGCTTACCGGCGCTCTGCTTGCCACGCGCGCGCCGTTATTGAGGCGTTTGACTCTCAACGTGGCGAACCGTTCGGCCCGGCTACGTCCGGCCGAGCGCGATGGTAATAGGTGGACTTGCGTCACGCCGGGCGGGCGTGGGCTTTTGCCTGAAAGAAGTGGTTGATGTTCTATCCATTGTATGCGTGGCGTGGGTTGTCTTGCGTCCAGGCGAGGCGCGGCGTGCGGAATTGCCTGGTCAAGTGGCATATCTGACAGGGCTCTGAAGTTCCCTTGTCAGGATTCGGTGATGCTGATACGTTCGTTCGGGTACCGAGCCAATCGGGGGAAAAGCCTTCATCTTCGCGCGGATGCAACGTCGCGCCCGCGTTGACGTCAGTTATTCAGTTACCTGATTTCATCGCGCGTGCCGATGGTGCGTGCCCGTGTTTGGGCGGAGGAGACGTTGACCACGCAGCAGCCGGCCGCCGGAACGGCTCGCCAGTCGGCCTGGCCGGACATAAGCGTGAACGGTGGCCGTGCTGTCGGCGTCGACGGCGGCGTCGACACTCGCGCGCCGCTCACCGCCACTGTCACCGTGCCCGGCGACAAGTCGATCACCCACCGGGCGCTGCTGTCGTCTCTGATCACCGAGTCGCCGGTGGAGGTGCGCAACGCCAATCCCGGCGGTGCCGTTCGCGCGCTGCTCGACCCGCTGCGGCTGCTCGGCTTCTCGGTCCGGTGGTCGGGCGGCTCGCTGATCGTCGAGCCGGATGCGGCGCCTGAGGGCGGTGAAGTCGGCGAATCCGGTGAACCCGTTCTGGACGTCGGAGGATCCAGCGCCGCGGGCCGCCTGTTGATCGGTGTACTGGCCGGCAAGGGAATCTCCGCCATCGTCGACGGGGACGCCGTGCTGCGGCAGCGTCCTATGGAATGGGTCGTCGAACCCTTACGCGAGCTCGGTGCCCGCATCGACTACCTCGGCGCGGCCGGACGGTTGCCGGTGGCGGTGCGCGGCCCGGTTCGCCGCAGCGTGCCGATCACGCTGCGCGTCGGCAGCGCTCAGGCTCGATCAGCCGTACTGCTCGCCGCGGTGGGCGCCGGGCTTCCGGTGGAGATCGGCCACCCGGTGCGCTCGCGCGACCATACCGAGCGCCTGCTGGCCGCGCTCGGTGCCGATCTCGTCGAGGATGAGCAACTGCTGACGTACCGGGGCGGGGCGCTCAAGGCGCTGCCCGTGATCGAGGTGCCGAACGACCCGTCGCTCGCTGCCTACCCTGCGGCCGCTCACCTGCTGTGGGGGGATGGCAGCACGCTGCGTCTGCCCGGCGTGTGCCTCAACCCGACCAGGCTCGGGTTCTTCGAGGTGCTGCGCAAGGCCGGGGCGGCCATCCGGTACGAGGACCGCGCCGTCGTGGCCGGCGAGCAGATCGGCACCATCGTGGTGGAGGGCGGACTCGACGGCGTCGGCCCGTTCGCCGTTGAGGACGAGCAGACCTTCCACTCCCTCATCGACGAGGCCCCGCTGCTGGCCGCCGTCGGCACCCGGCTTCCCGGGAGTTCGCGGATCGGTGCCTCCGCCGAGCTGGTCTTCAAGGAGACCAACCGGCTGCTCACGACGCAGGAGATGCTGCGCGGTTTCGGTGCGGATGTGACGGTCTCGGACACGAGCATCCGCGTCGAGGGCGGCGCGCCGCTCACGGCCGCGACGGTCGACGGTTTCGGCGACCATCGCATCGCCATGACGGCGGTCACCCTCGGCTGCGCGCTGCCGGGCCGCACCACGGTTCTCGGCGGCGCCTGCCACACGACGTCGTATCCAGGCTTCGCCGAGGACATGGCCGCGATCGGCGCCGACATCGAGCGGGACGGGGAGTGACGATGAGCATGCCGGCGACGGCCGTCCGCATCAGGACCCTGCGTGAGGACGACTACGAACCCGTCATCGCGGCGCTTGCGTCGTGGTGGGGGAACGACCACGTGGTCAGGATGCTGCCACGGTTGTTCTTCCGGCACTTCGCCGCCACCAGTTTGGCAGCCGAGTCAGGGTTCGGGGGTGAGGGGGATCACGAGTACGGGCACGAGTACCGTGCCGTGCCGGCCGGATTTCTGGTCGGGATCCTCTCCTCGTCGGTGCCCGGCGAGGCGCACGCGCACTTCGTCGGGGTCGCGCCACAGGCGCGCGGCCAGGGCGTCGGCAGGGCGCTGTACAGCCGTTTCTTCGAGATCGCCGCGGAGCGCGGCTGCACGCGGGTCACGGCGGTGACCTCGCCCGCGAACGTCGGCTCGCAGGACTTCCACGCGCGAGTGGGCTTCCGGTGCGTTCCGGCTCCGGGTACGCAGCCGTCCGCGCCGCAGGTGTGGAAGGACTGGGACGGGCCGGGCGAGGACCGCGTCCGCTTCGAACGCGACCTGGCGGCGTCATGACCGCCGCGGTGAAGCACGAGGCCGTCTCGACCGGCACGAGTCTCGGGCCGGCGTTCGTGCGCGGCGAGGGCGCCTGGCTCTACGACGAGTCCGGGCGGCGGTACTTCGACGGCACCGCCGGGAGCGGCGCGGTCAGCCTCGGGCATCAGCACCCGAAGGTGCTCGCCGCGGCCGCCGAGCAGATGTCGCAGCTCGTACACACCGGGTGCAAGCTCTCCAGCGTCGTGCGCGACCGGCTGACCGAGCGGCTCGCGGCGCTGGCACCCTTCGCGGACGCGGCGGTGCTCCCGACGGCCACCGGCTCGGAAGGGATGGAGGCGCTGCTGAAAGTGGCGCGCGCGGCCACCGGGCGGCGCGTCGTCGTGGCGTTCGAGCACGCCTTCCACGGAAAGACCGCGGGCTCGCTCGGGCTGACCTGGCGTGAGGGGCTCAAGCGGTACTCCAGTGTGCTGCGCGACGAGGTTGTCACGGCGCGGCTGCCGGAGCCGGATCAGGGTACGGACACGCAGGCCGCGCAGCGCTGCCTCGAATCCGTGCGCGACGCACTGGCCCGCGCCGCCGCGCGCGGCGGAGCCGCCGCAGTGGTCATGGAGCCGGTGCAGGTGACCGAGGGCGTGCGCACGGTCGCGCCCGAACTGGTCGACGCCATCGCCGACGCGGCGCGGCAGGCCGGCGCGCTGTTCGCGCTGGACGAGATCTACACCGGCTTCGGCCGCACCGGACGGCTCCTCTTCAGCGACCGGCTGCGTCAGGCCCCTGATCTGCTGCTGGTCGGCAAGCCGCTGGGCAACGGCTTCCCGATCAGCGTGGTACTCGGCGAGGCCGAGCTGGTGAATCAGCTTCCTGCGGGAGTGCAGACGTCCACCTACTCGGGGCATCCGCTCTCCTGCGCGGCTGCCTGCGCGGTGCTGGACGTCGTCGAGCAGGACGACGTCGCCGGGCAGGCGATGCGGCGCGAGAACGACCTGCTGCGCACGATGCGGGAACTCGCCGACCGGCATCCGTGGGTGACCGGCGCGCGCGCGATCGGCGCGCTGGGGGCGTTCGACTGTCGCGTCGACGGCGAGCCGGCGCCGCAGCTCGCCGCGCGTTTCGCGCGCAGTGCGCTCGACGAGGGGCTGCTGCTGTTCACCGGGGGACCGCAGGACTGCACGGTGAAGCTGGTTCCTCCGATCCTGCTCGACGAGGACGAGCGGGCGTTTCTGCACGAAGCGCTCATGAGCACGGCGCACGCCGTTGGAATGTAAGCGATCGACGTCGTCTTGCGATTTGGGGGACCGGGATGGGTTTCGACGAGCTGCGCACGGCTGTGCTTGACACGCGTCTGTGTACCTCGTGCGGTGTGTGCGAGCTGGCATGCCCGAAGGAGGTGATCGCCTTTGACGGGCTCGAACCGGTGCTCACCGCGGCGGCGGGCCTGGGCGACGAGGCGTGCGGGGACTGCCATGACTGCCTCGACGCGTGCCCCGGCCTCGATCCGCGCACGCCGGACGCCGAGCTGCGGCTGTTCGGCCGGGTCCGCGAGGCCGACGAGCGCTGGATCGGCGTGTACCGGGAGGTGGTGGGCGCACGCGCGCGCGACGGTCGGCTGTTCGAGGCCTCGGCGAGCGGCGGCAGCATCACCGGGCTGTTGCAGGCTTCGATCGACCGCCTCGGCGTCGACACGGTCCTGACGATGGGCCGGGCCGCCGGCACGGCGTGGCGGGCCGCCCCCTCGCTCAGCGAGAGCGCGGCGGAGCTGGTCGAGACGACGCAGTCCACGTACCAGCTGGCGCCCTATCTCGGAGCACTGCGCACGGTGATGAGGCAGCGCCCTGAGAGCCGGGTGGCGATGAGCGGAATCGCGTGCCACGTCCAGGGAGTGCGCAAACTCCAGACCCTGGACACCGAGGCGGGGCGCTGGGCGCGGGAGCACGTCGTGTTCGTGGTCGAACTCGCCTGTTCCTCGGGCACGACGCCGCGCGGCACCGAGGCGATGATCGAGGACCTGGGCGGGGTCGCACCGGACAGCGTCACCCGGCTGCGTTATCGCGAGGGGGAGTATCCCGGCAACATCCGGATCTGGACGGACGACGGGACGCGGCGGGACGTGCAGTTCTGGAAGGCGGTGCGCCACTTCGCCGGCAACAAGACGCACCGATGTCTGTCCTGCGGGGACTGGATGTCAGGGCTCGCCGACGTCAGTGTCAGCGACGGGGACCCGAACATCTTCGCCGCGAGCGTGACCGGCACGGCGAGCGTCGACGGCGTGGCCGGCAAGCACGGGCGCGTGTTCGTGCGCACCGAGCGCGGCGCCGAGGTGCTGCGCCATGCGGTCGGTTCCGGCGTCCTGGAGACCTGGCCGATCGACCTGGTCGGGATGAACCTCGGCTTGGAGCGAAAGCGCAACCGGCGCGCAACGTACGAGCGCTCGGGGCAGCTGATCCCGGCGGGGCCGATCCCCGGCTTCGTCGAGGAGTTGGAGGCGCGGCCGGACGAGGAGTTCATCGCGGCTCCGGTGCCGACACTCGCTGCGGGGGCGAGCGGGCGCAACGGTGACGGCACGAACGGCGATGTCGGGAACAGCGACCGCAGGAACGGCAACGGCCGGGCCGGGAACGGGGCGGCGCGATGACGAGCGGCGTGGGGACAAGGGGCGTGGGGACGAGCGGTTCGGGGGCGATCGGTGCGGAGACGGGCAGCGCAGACGTGCCCCGCGTGCTGGTCGCGGCTGGCGCGGACGGGTTGCGCACGGCTGACTGGCCGACCGAGCCGCCGGCCGCGGGCCGGGTGCGGATCACGACCGAGTGCTCGCTGGTGAGCCCCGGCACCGAGCTGCACTACCTGGATCAGTGCCGCAAGACCGGCGCGGTGCAGCCGCTCGGCTACTGCGCCGCCGGCACGGTGCGTGACGTCGGCGAGGGCGTGCCCGGCCTGGCGCCTGGCGACCGGGTGATCGCGATGGGCTGGAACTATGCGGTGCACGCGGATGTCGTATCCGTACCTTGGCGGTTGGTACAGCGGGTTCCCGACGAATTGCCGCTCACCAGCGCTGTCGTCGCCGACATTGCGGCGACCGCAGTGCATGCCGGCGACCGCGCCGGGCTGCGCGACGGCGACGAAGTGTTGGTCGTCGGCGCAGGGCTGATCGGCCAACTCGTGGCGCAGGTGGCCCGGGACCGGGGTGCCGCGGTGTCCGTCATGGAGCGCAACCCCGGCCGGATGGCCGCCGCGCAGAGGCTCGGAGCGGCGTCGCGCGAGGAACGCTCGCTGACCGGGCCCGAACCGGGCGAGCCGACGGCACGCCGCTGCGTGTTCGTCTGCGCCACCTCGGACGCCACGCAGACGCTGCGCGCCGCGCTCGCCTGGGCCGGGCGCGGCCCGGGCCGGCCGGTGGTCGTAGCGGTCGGCCGGTTCAGCGCCGGCATCGAGTTCAGTGCCGAGCTCGGCAACATCGACCTGCGCAACTCGGCGCGCTGCGGGACCGGCTACCGCGACGACGACTACGTCCACGGCCGCCGCGACCTGACGCCCCCGGAGGGCGAGGACACCGTGGATAACAACCTCGCCCGCGCGCTGGACCTGGTGCACCGCGGCGCGATACGGCCCGAGGCGATGGCGATCCCGCACATGCCGATCGCAGAGGCCGAGTACGCGTACGACCTGCTTCGCTCACGCGGGGACGCCGTATCAGTCCTCTTCACCTACGGGAGCCCGGCATGACTGGCCGAGAGACGCTCGTCACGCGTTTCGCCGAGCAGGTGGCGGCCCGGCCCGATCACGTCGCCGTGCGCACGCCCGGCCACGTCTGGACCTACCGGCAGCTGGACGAGTACTCCGATCGGCAGGCCGCCGCGCTTGCCGACTGTGGTGGCGGCGATGCGGGGCCGCGTCGCGTCGCGCTGCTGTTCCGGCACGACGCCCCGATGGTCGGCGCTGTGCTCGGGGCGCTCAAGGCCGGATACGCCTACGTCCCGCTCGACGCGGCCTATCCGCAGGCGCGGCTGGCGCTGATGCTCGAAGACTGCGGGGCTCGCAGAATCCTGACCGAGACGGCGCACGTCGGTCTCGCTCGCGCGCTGAACCCCGCCGACGGCCACCTGCTGGTCGAGGAGGCGGACGGCAAGCCCGACCCCGACGCGCTGCCGCAGCCCGGCGACGAGGCGTACGTGCTCTACACCTCCGGCTCCACCGGGCGGCCGAAGCCGGTCGTGCAGTCACATCGCAATGTTCTGCATCATGCCGACGCGTGGATCGGCGGGCTCGGCATCGGGGCCGCGGACCGGATCAGCCTGCAATCGGCGTACAGCTGGGACTCGGCGGTCCAGGACACGTTCGCGGCGCTGCTGAGCGGCGGCACGCTGCTGCCGATCGACCTGAAGGCGATCGGTGTCGCAGGGCTCATCGACTGGATGCGCACGACGCGCGTCTCCGTCTACCACTCCACGCTGCCGAT
>NZ_DASYZI010000040.1:0-5429 GCF_035946395.1 Actinocrinis sp. | reverse complement strand
GGGGCAACCGGTTGCGGCATCTGCTGCATGTGCGATGCCGGCGGCATCTGTTGCTGTGGCATGTGTGGCTGGGGCATCGGTGGCCGCGGCATCTGCGGTTGGGGCGCCATCATCGGTTGCGGCGCGGGCGGCGCGAGCGGTCCAGGCGGTGGCTGGGGAACCGGAACCGTCAGATCCTGGATCGGCACCTCGTAGCCGAAGGCCGAGACGATCGAAACATCAATACCCTGAATCGCGACCTCGACGCCCTCGCGCACGGCCGAGTGCACGGCTTCCCGCATCGCGCGCACCTTCTCCGTGCGCAGCATCTGGTTGATCATGCCGGTACGGCCGAACATCCCGCCGACCAGATCCTTGAGAAAGGTGCCGATCAGCTGAGCGCCGAAGCGGCTGCGCCACATCGTCCAGCCGACGTAAAGGCTGGTGCCGTACGCGAACACGGTGGCGTAGGCGACGTATCCGCGTTCGCTGATGACCAGCCGGTTGTTCACGATCTCGCGAGTGAGGACGTCGCTGCGTACGCGCGCCGGCACGGCGGCCACGGGGATCCGGCGCCGGGCCAGCGAACCGTAGATCGCCGCGTATGCGTGCTCTGCCGCAGGCGCCTTCTCTTCGAGCAGCACCTTCCACTCGGCGATCGGCTCCGGAAGTCGGCTGATCAGCAGGACGACCCAGAACACGACGAAGGACACGAGGGCCCCTGCCGAGAGCAGCCCGAGGTTCGGCCCGCTGCTCTGCCCGAAGGCGTCGGTCGACGAGCTTTTCGCGCCGCCCGTGAACAGCCAGAGCAGAATGAAGACCACGAATACGATCCAGGACACGACGATCGCGGTCAGCCACAGTCGCAGCAGCACCTGGAAGGGCACGGACTCGTCCAGGCTCAGCTCGATCGGCGTGTACTTCAGCGACTGCGTGCGATAGGCGGCGTCCCCGCCACCCGGCCCGACGGCACCCCAGCCCGCGCGCCTCGTCTGCGCGCCTGTTCCGAAGCTCACTGATCCTCCACTGGTGTTCTTGCATTTCCGCCGCTGCAACCGCGCGGCGCTCTAGAAGTACGTGATGCTGATATCGGACCCTGATGCGGTTGCGCTGCCGTTCACGCCGAACGAGATGTCACCGCTCGTGGTCTGCGTCGCGCCGGTGTAATCGGTGTAGGTGGCGTCGTAGTGTGCCACGCCGTCATCACTGGGATCGCTTATCGTGGCCTGTGTGTCAGCGGTGGGCGCCGATTCCGCGTCGACCGTGACCGTCGGATACGTCGTGATCGACCACTGCACTGATGTGACGTTTCCGGCGATGGAGGCCGTGTTCACGTAGAACGGACAGCCGCTCGGGTCCGCATCGGAGGACTGTGCGCATGTGTCAAGCTGCTGTTTCACTTGTGCCTGCACGGCGTCCTGTGCGCCAGACGCGAGCTGCGGGGCGGCAAACGTGACGTCGTCGGTTGTTGCGCCGGGCGTGATGACACCAGTCTCCGTGTCGCTGGCAAGCAGTGCGTTCCCTTGCGCAGTCGCGCTGTAGACGCCAGGGAACGCGGCGAAGCTAGAGGTCGCGCTCAAATCGACGGTGATGCCGTTGACGGTCACGGCTCGACCGCCCGGGCCGCCAAGTTCGAGGTCGAGGAACGGGACTTGCAGCAGAAATGGCGACTTGGCTCCCGAAGGCGCCTTCACCAGCGCGAAGTCGGTCGTCATATCGGTGCCGCCGACCTTGTAAGTGACCCGGACGCTGTAGTCCGGCGATCCACCGACGCTTGAGAGCGTTGTCGTGCTCCCGACCTGCACGTCCGCAGGCCGAGCGGAGGCGGACGACAGCGCCTGCGGCACAAGGAGCGTCGTCGGACCCTGGCTGGAAAGCTGATCCCAGTTCGAGACGAGCGTAAGCGCGGACGCCGTGTCGTCCCTGCCGAGATCGTCAAAGTACTGCTGCACAACGGACGCCGGCGTCGCCGGGCCCGCCCCGATCACCTCATAAGCGATCCCGCCGCCAACCCCCAGCGCGACGACAAGCGCCCCGGCGATCAGTGCACTGCGACGCGCACGACCCCCGCCCCCCACCTGCGCCCCGCCAGCCCGAAGAGCGGGAGGCGGTGGATACAAGCCCGCCGGATAGCCGGCACTCGCGGTCGGCACGTGAGCTACGTCCCGTGGCCAGTAAGGCGAAACAGGTAGTGGAGGAGCCTGAGACGCCTCAGATACAGACCCCTGCGATGCAACGACGGAACCGCCGCTGACCGTCACGCCATCAAGACCAGCACCTGCACCAACGCCAACAGTCATCTGAGGTGCGGCACCAGCCACCGTTCCAACCGCTTCCGCAAGCACAGCCATCCCGCACATCGGGCAGAACGACGCGGCTTCGGCAAGATCGGATCCGCATTGATAGCACTGATACACGAAGTGCGCGTCTTGAGATGACACCTGAGACCCCAACCATCGGCATTACCGCGACGTCCTGGCCGTGACCACTGGGCCGGCCGGGACCCCCGAGACTGCGCATGCTGCGCTGATCGAATCGGCTGAATCGGTACATGCCAGCAGCGAATCAGCGGTTGATGTTAGGACTCCTAGCTGTGGAGCGGCAAGCGCGTTGCCCCAATCGAGACCCAACCCGCGTCAGACGCGTCCGTCACGAGGCCGAGAGGTACGTGAGATAGACGACGTACCGTGTCAGCCCTGCGGATTTTGCGGAAACTGCGGGCCCTGCGGACGTTGTGGTAGCTGCGGCTGCTGACCGTACGGGTTCTGCTGCGAATTGGGATAAGGCGCCTGCGGGTAGCTGCCGCCATAGGACACCGGCCCCAGCCCAGCCGGCGGCTTCGGACCGCCACGTCCACCTCGCGAGCGCGCAACGATCAGCAGGATCAACGCAACGATGACAATGGCGCCCACAATCAGAGCGATGATCAGACCGGTATGCGACGAAGCAGCCGCCACAGCCGCCGCCGTCGCGGTCGAGTTGCCGCCGGATCCGGCACTGGCGCCGGCAACGGCGCCGACACCAGCACCAGGCGTCGCACTCGTCGATGCCCCGAGCAACGGGTTCGACGTGTCGGACGGCGCGGACGCCTGAAGTGCCTTCAGTGGATCGACGATGCCGTAGCCGTACTGATCGCTGTGCTGGCCAGCGGTCTGGCCCGAGCCCGGATCGGCTGTGCTGATCAGGTCGCGGATCACCTGGCCCGCCGACCAGTCCGGATGCGCGCTGCGGATGAGCGCCGCGGCGGCGGATACATAAGCCGTGGCTTCGGACGTTCCGGACTCGGTTCCTTGCTGATTGAAGTTGTTATCGCGGTAGATGGTCACGCCGGGTGCGGTGAGAGTGAGTTGAGACCCTGTGTTGGACTGCGGCCAGATTTGGCTGTTTTGGTCAACCGCGCCGACTGCGATAACTCCCGGATATGCTGCGGGAAAGTCGACCGAAGCGGTGGACTCGTTTCCCGACGCCGCTACTATCACGACGTTCGCGGCCATAGCTTGGCTGATCGCCTGCTGAACTGTGGGATCGGATTGTGCGCTATTGAGGGATAGATTGATCACTCCGACATGCTTCTGCACTGCATATTGAATGCCTGCCGCGAGTTCCTGCGAGGTGACACCTCCAGCGCCGGTCATCACACGAACTGTGAGTACACGTGTGGCCGGAGCCAAGCCAGATACAGCAGTGCCATTGCCGGCAATCAGTGAGGCCATGCCGGTGCCGTGGCCCCCGCTGTCGGTATCCGTTCGCCCATCGCCGGTGCTTGTCGTGCTGCTGGAGAAGTCTGCGCCAGCGACAACTCGGCCACTGAGATCCGGGATGGAGGCGACGCCGGAGTCGAGGACAGCGACGGTGACGTGAGAACCCTTAGAGATCTGCCAGTCCTGAGTCGCCTTCAAGTAGCCAAGCGCCCACTGCTGGCTGGAGTCAGCCTGTGCAGGGCTCGCTCCGGCAACCGTAATAACGCACAGCGCGATCGCGATTGCCGTGCTGCTTGCGCGCCGAAAAGCAGTCCGTTCACTCACTCGACGACTGGAGGAGCTACTTCTTGGGCGGGCTGCCACCATTCCGGATCTTCTTTCAGGTATCCAGGGCGCTCGCCGCGCTCATCGTCATCATCGCGATAGCCGCCGCGTGCTGCGCCGCCCCGCATCATGTTCAGGGGGTTGCCTTCAGTGTCCGTCGCACCGTCGTACGCCGACCTTACCCGACCGGTTCCAGATCCTGACTTACCGTCCTCGACCAACAGCGACTCGTTGCCGCCGACCGAGGGCTGGATCCAGTCCTCGTTGACCTCGCCTGGCTCGTCGCCGCCGAAGTAGCGGCCACGGGAGTACTTCGACGATCCGAGTTGTTCCCCGTCGGACGTGGCGCCGGCTCCTCGGCTGCCCGTTCCGGGCTGCATGTTTGTTTGTTCCTCGTTGGCCGAGACTCCACCTTCGCCGGCTACAACGCCGCCGCTGCCTGGCGTGCCTTCGCCGTTAAGCGCTCCGTTCCCGAGGGTGGAGGCGCGGCGGGGTGTGCCGCCGGATTCGGTGCCGAACCCTTCCTCGCCGAAGACGTTGGATGAGCCCAGACTCGACTTGCCTCCAGCGCGGCCACCAGGTCCTTCGCCGAGCGGGTTCTCTTCACTGACGGGACTTGGCACGCCCGCGTTGATAGGCGGCTCGGTGAGGCCGCCGCCAAGGTTGCCGAAGATCGGCTCATTTGGGACCGAAGTCGGTGGAGCTCCGAGGTTTTCGGGACTGATCGGAGCGATGGTGCCGGACTCCGGGAACGTCATCGTTCCCTGAAGGCTGGTGCGGGGGTCCTCGAATACGCCGTTTTTCACACTGCCGACACCCGCGGGGGTAGAAGCGACGCCGCCGCTATTGGAGAACGTGCGTGTATAACCCCCTGCGGCTCTTGAGCCTCCGCCGTATGAGCCATTGCCCAGATTGAAAGTACTTGGTGGAGGGTTGCTTGGTTGGAAACCCTCACCCTCCAAGTTGCCATTCGCGATGGAGTTCATGTTGTTTGCGGACGTGTCGTAGCTCGTGGAGAGTGTGTTGAGCACGTCGGCGGCCTGGGTGCGGGCGGCGGTGTTGTGTTGCTGGGCTTGCTGGGTGGGGTCGGTGCCGGTGAAGACGTCCGAGAACGCGTTGCTGATCGAGCCGAAGAAGCCGCCGTTGGGGACTGGTACCTCGTTCGGCACGCTCTTCATTGCGGTCTGGGCGTTGGCGGCGGCTGTGCGTGCGTTCTGAAGTTGGGTGATCGTGTTGTCGACGGTCGACACTACGTTCTGGGCGTGGTTCGACGTGTCGGTGAACGTCTGGGACGCCGCGGTGGCCGCGTCGCCGGACCACGCGGATTGCAGGGAGGAGTTCGCGTGGTTGAGTGTGTCGACGATTTGGTTCAGCGAGGACTTGACCTGGTTGTAGCCCTGGATCTGGCTGTCGATGGCCGACGGC
>NZ_DASYZI010000039.1:0-4653 GCF_035946395.1 Actinocrinis sp. | reverse complement strand
GCGAGCCTGATGCCCACGGCCATGGTGCTTGAAAGCCGGATGGCGCCGATGTCGGAACTCGACGAGGGGGTCGTGGCCACATCGCGGCTCATCACGGACCCGGACCTCGCCGATGTCACCGGCGAGTATTTCGACGGCCTGCGCCCCGGCCGCTCGCGGCCCGAGGCGTACGACCCCGACTTCCGGTCCAAGCTGCGCGCTGTGACGGTGGGGCTGCTGGCCGACTACCTCTGAGTGCGCCTGAGTGCGCCTGAGTGAGCCGTCGAACCGACGGTCCGCGCGATGTGATGTCTACTGACCTTACTTATGGCGGCCAAGGCTCCGATCAGTCATTGTCGTGATCACTGAGCCGGTCAACTGGGCCGGTCAACTGTGTCGGCATCGACGAATTCGAAGACTGTCCGGCAGGGCGCGTCACCCGTGATCACCTGGTATGCGTCACGGAGCGCAGCCGCTGAGCAATGTCAAAGAAGCCTGATTTTGTGGCCGCCGAATAGGGTCGGCTCAGCTGCCGTAGAAGTCAACGGGGTCGCACTGCGAACCGGCGGGTGCTCGTTGACGCGATACCGGAGGCAAAAATCATCCTGACTGTGCGTGGTCCGCAGCGCTGCGTCGCGAGCTCGGTCGCGCCTTCGCCGGCGTGCCGGTGCGGGACGAGCCATTGCGCCGGATCGACGACGCGGCAGCGTTCACGCAGCAACGGGCCATCGCCGCCTCGGCGCGGGCGGCGTTCCTGCCCATCGTGGGTGCCTCCGCCGGAATCGACGCGGTGCTCGCGGGCACGAGCGCCTTCGGCACCGCCGACGGCATCGCGCCTGCGCTGATCGCGACGGTCTTCGGAGCCGCATGCCACCGGCGTCCTCGCCACGGCCAACGCGCTGATGAACCGTACCGAGCGGTAGTCCGTGATGTCGCTGGGCCACGGCAGCCGCACGCCCGGCGGCATCACAAACCGCTTGCCGTACCGGTCCCCGACCAAATAACGAAAGGGACTCCTGATCGTGAAGGTCTTGATCACAGGCGGTACCGGGTACATCGGCAGTCACACGACGGCCGCTGTGCTCCGCCGCGAGCACGAAGTGCGCCTGATGGTGCGCGATCCCTCGCGCGTGTCGGCGGCGCTCGAACCGCTGGGAGTCGATCCCAGCAAGCTCGAAATCCTCACCGGCGACGTGACCGATGCCCGAAGCGTCGCCGCGGCCGTCGACGGCGTGGACGCGGTGATGCACCTGGCGCAGATTTTCTCGATGGACAGCCGCGACTTCCGGAAGATCCGCAGGATCAACATTCCCGGAACCCAGAACATGCTCGACGCCGCGCTGCGCTCAGGTGCCGACCCCATCATCTACGGTTCCAGCACCGCGGCGCTGCTCCCGTCCAAAGTGCCGCTTTCCACCGATCTGCCGCTCCACAAGGCCAACTGGACCACCCCGCCGTACTTCGCCGCCCAGGCCGCCGCCGAGCGGATCGCCCGCCGCCATCAGGACGAGGGCGCCCCGCTCACCATCGTCAACCTGGTCGGGGTCCTGGGACCGCACGACCCGCACATGGGCGACCAGCTCACCCGGCTGCGCAACGCGGTGCTCGGGCGGCTGCGATTCCCGCCCCAGGGCGGCTTCACCATCAGCGACGTGCGCGACACGGCCGCCATGCTCGCGGAGACGCTGACTCCCGGCCTCGGGCCGAGGCGTTACATCCCCGCCGGGCACTACCTGCCGACACACGTCTACATCCGCGCCATCGAGGACGCGATCGGCCGCCGCCTGGGAGTCGTGCATCCGCCCGCCCGCGCCGCGATGGTGCTCTGTAAGGCGGTCGACGTCGTGCAGCATGTCGTGCCATGGCACATTCCCGCGGAGTACACCGCGGCGTTCATGTGCTACTGCGACGCTCGACTCAGCGACACGATGCCGACCGCGCCGCTGGGAGTAGAAGCACGTCCGCTGGCCGAGACCATCGAGGACTCGATCCGCTGGCTGTACGAGCAGGGTCTCCTGACTGCCAGTCAAGCCGGGATACGCGAACCCGCACTGCTCGCCTAGATGAACTCATCCAAGGAGGAACCATGACCGAAGCACCACCGGTAATGAACGGAATGGACATCGCCGGGGCCGCCGCGGCGATGCGCAATCTACTCGACAAGACCACGGTCACTGTCGGTATCAGCAACAGCGAGTTCCTGGCCTTGCGGATCCTGGCGATCCGCGGTCCTCTCGCCCCGGCGGACTTGCACGAGTACCTCTCCCAGCAGCTCGTGTTCGGGCTGCGCCCGGAGAAGGCCACGCCTCTGCTGGCGCAGCTCGACGAGCGGGGTCTGCTCTCCGGCACCCAGCTGGACGGGGAGGGCCCGGCCCAGATGACCGAGCTGGGACGCAAGGTGTTCGACGACGTGGCCGCGGCCATCACCGCCGTCAGCGATCGCCTCTACACCGTGCTCGACCACGAGGAACTGGTCATCGCGACGAAGGTCCTGGCCCAGATCAACGAGCGCGCCACCGAACTGGCCGCCGAGATGACCGCCGACTGACGGCTCGCCGGGCCGCTCAGCAGCCGTGAGAAGACTCCTGGTACGGGTTTCGGCGTCCAGCCAAAGCCCTGCCAGGAGTCTTCGTCTGATGTTCCGTGTCACCGTCGTGTCCGCGAAACCCGCTCGACGAGCCGTGCCGCCGATCCACGCGCCCGCGCCCCGCACCTGACAAAACCAACCCGGAACCCGAAGGACTGTGACGATGAGCGGGACTTTCATGCGCAGTGTTTTGCGGTCGCTGTCGTTCGCCCAGGTCCGCAGGATCTCCCCGGCCCGGCGGGACGCCGCGGACCCGCGCGTCGCCGCGATCTACCGGGAGATGGAACGGGTCTTCGGCGTGATCTCGCCGCCGGTCGCGCTGCACTCACCCTCGCCGGACATGCTGGCGGCCAGCTGGGTCATGAACTACGAGACGATGTTGGTCCCCGGACTGCTCGATCCCGCCGCGAAGCAGGCGATCGCCACGGCCGTTTCGGTGGGCAACACGTGCCCGTACTGCGTCACCATTCACGGCATGCTGCTGCGCGGCCTGGACCACGCGCAGGACGCCGACGCGATCCAGGGCGACCGGCCTGGGACGGTCACCGATCCCGCAGTACGCGCGATCAGCGAGTGGGCGCGGGCGAGCGGGCGCGCCGACACGGCCGCCGAACACGAGCCGCCGTTCCCGGCCGAGCATGCTGCGGAGGCCGTCGGGGTGGCGACCTGGTTCCACTACCTCAACCGCATGGTCAACGTCTTCGTCCGTGACGCGCCGCTGCCGCCGATGGCACCGACCGCGGCACTGCGCGTGGCCCTGCCCATACTGTCCCGGAGGATGCGTTCGGCGTCCCGGAACGAGGCCGCGCCCGGGGCCTCGTTGGACCTGCTGCCCACCGCGCCGCTGCCGCCCGCCTTTTCGTGGGCGGCCGGCGACCCGAACATCGCAGAGGCCTTCGGGCGGGCCGGTGGCGCCGTCGAGGCGGCCGGCCGCCGCTCGGTGCCTGCCACGGTCCGTGAGCTGGTACTCGCCGAGTTGGCCGACTGGGACGGTCAGCCGAAGGGGCTGAGCCGCGCCTGGGTCGAGGAAGCCGTACGAGCTCTGCCCGCCGAGGATCGCCCCGCGGGCCGGCTCGCCCTGTTGACCGCCTTCGCCTCCTACCAGGTGGACGACAAGGTGGTCGGGGCCGTGCGGGACGGTGGCGCCACGGACACGGCGTTGGTCGAGCTGGTCTCGTGGTCGAGCCTCGCGGCGGCCGGCCGGGTGAGCGGTTGGATGCGGATCGTCGGGCGCAGTGGTGTATTAGAGCACTGATTCCATCGTCACCGATGCCGCGCGTGTAACGCTCCCGCCTCGTCCTGCGAAGTAAGGGCAGAGGGGACGACGACGGCAGAGGGAGGCGGGGTGAGGCATCCACCCGGCGGTGGCGGCGATGGTCAGGTGGCGCGCATCGGCGAGGACGCGGACGCGTTCGAGTCGTTCTACCGCGAGCACGTCGACGCGGTGCTGCGCTACGCGACGCGGCGTGCGCACGATCCGCATGCCGCCGCGGATCTTGTCGCCGAGATCTTCCTGGCAGCCGTCGACGCGGCAAGCAGCTACCGCGAAGAACTGGGCAGCCCGGTCGCGTGGCTGTACGGCATCGCCCGCAACGTCGTCGCGGCCGAGCGACGGCGTGCCGCGCGGGCGCTGTCGGCGGAGAACCGCTTGGCTGGACGTCGATTGCTCGACGGCGACGACATCGCACGGCTCGAAGAACGCATCGACGCCGAGCGGGAGTGCCGCGCACTGCTGACCCGGATCGCGGCGCTGCCGCCTGGCCAGCGGGCAGTGCTCGAACTGATCGCGGTCGATGGTCTGACGCTGCCCGAGGCCGCAGCCGTGCTCGGCATCACCACTGTCACGGCGCGGGTCCGGCTGCACCGCGCCCGCCGTGCGCTCGGCGCCGTGAACGGCTCTGCTTCGCCCGACTCCCCTCGGTCTGTCGCAGTGATGGAGGTGCGATGAACGCCGAACGCTTTGAGGAGCGGTTGATGTACGAGCTGAAGTCCCATGTCCAGGAACGGGCACAGGCTCTGGCACACGAACGGGTACAAGAACGCGAAGTCCCTGGCGGTGGCCGTCGCCTTGCACGTGCGCGCCCTCG
>NZ_DASYZI010000038.1:0-36398 GCF_035946395.1 Actinocrinis sp. | reverse complement strand
CGGCCCAAGCGGCGTCCCCAGCGGCGTCCCCAGCGGCGGCCCCAGCGGCGTCCCCAGCGGCGTCCCCAGCGGCGGCCCAAGCGGCGGCCCAAGCGGCGGCCCAAGCGGCGGCCTGAGCGGCGTCCCCAGCGGCGTCCCAAGCGGCGGCCCGAGCGGCGGCCGCCTTCGCCCTCGCGTCGCGCACTAGCTCGCCAGCTACGCGCGCCGACTCCAGGTCGACGATCGGCGGCAGGTTCCTGATCCGCTCAGCCACGGCCGGATCGATGCGCTCGGTCACCGACAGCCACGTCGGCAGGTAGGTGCGGATCAGCCAGTCCAGCGCCATGTAGCCACGCGTCTCACGGTGGCCGTCGTCGCGTGTGCCCAGCAGCTCGGGAATGAGGGGCTTGAGCTGCTGGCGCTTGTCGTTGGGCAGCACGTCGTTGAGGCTGCGGCCGAACGCGCCGAGGGTGGGGCAGACGCACTGCGGCCGGTCGGTCCATTCCTCGCCGGCCATGTAGGCGGCGGCTTCCAGGAGGCAGTATTCGTCCTCGGTGGCGGAGTGACCGCCGCTGGCGAGGATGAGGGCGTCCAGGTCGAGTGCCCGGACGGGAGTGAATGTGGTCATCAGGGTCCTGTCGATTCGGTTCGGTCCGTCAGGGAAGTGAGGGTCTGGGGGTGGGCCGCCCCCGTCGTGCGGGGGTTGGCGGGGGCGGCCCGTCTCCATCCCGGTCGGGGCGCCACACGCCGGCCGGGGCGGTCCCGCTGCTGCGTGCCCCGGGGCGGGGTTGGGGCGGCGTCGCAGCGGGGATCTAGCAGGTCACGACGGTGGCCCCACGCTCGGGATCGGCGCCGCGGGCAGGTACAGGGGTGCGAGGCCGCTGCCGAAGGTGCGGTCGGCGGCCGGCTGGCAGCCACGCTGACCAGGCCGGGGCGACGCGCACAGGCGGCCGTCGCCGGGGTAGTAGTCGTGCGCGACCGCCCAGTTGACCGCGCGGTAGTAGGCGCGCAGCAGTTCGCCGATGCGCTTGTTGTGCGCGCGGTCGCGGTCGTGGATTTCGGTGCGGTCGGGCCGGTAGCAGCTGACGCTGCCGTCCGGACGCACCCGCACCACTGCGGCGCCGGGCGCGAGCCGCTTGATTTGGTCGGCGAGGTGTCGACGCGCGGGATCACCCGCCCACTTATGCATCACGCCACCCCCGCCGGCTGGCGAGATCCGCCGTTGTACGCGGCTAGCAGCGTGTCCCGGTCGTCGCTGCTGATCTTCCGGGCCTTGACCGCCTTCGCGATCTGGCCAGCGATCTCCACACGTGCCGCGTCGTTCGTCGTGGCCTGCAACGCGGCAAGGAAGTCCGCAGCGAGCTGGTCGGCCATCTCCGCCGTCCAGCCTTGCGGCGGGCCGTCCGAACCGGCCGGGGCGGCGTTCTGCTCGTCGGCGCGGGTCAAGGCGGCAAGCACGGCTTTCGCCTCGTCCACCGTCAGCTCGCTGCTGGAAGTGATGGGGCGGCCGATGATGTCGGCGATCAGGCCGAGACGGTCCTCGCGGTTACTGCCGACACGCTTGCCGACCTCGGTGTTGACGGCCTTGAGAAGCGCCGCATTCGCCTTCGGCGCCTCGGCCGGGTTGGCCGCAGGCTGCTCGGCCGGAGTAACCGCCGATGGAGCAGAGGCCGCCGACGTGGGAGTGGCCCACGGGTCCTGATCCGGCTGCGGCTGCTTCGGCTTCGACCGTTCCATCGGGCGGTCCACCTCACGCTCGAAATCCGCCCCATCAGGAGCCGGAGCCGTGTACGAGCGCGGCGCCGTGGCACCCTCGGCCGCCAGCCCAAGCTTGCGCATCAACCAGTCGAGCGTGAACTCGGGCGCGGGCATCACCCCGCCGGGCTCCATCTGCCAGAACACCGAGCGCACCCCGGTGATCTCGTACTCGCGCGGCGACGGGATGCGCACGATCGCGTCAGCCTCGTATGACAGGTTCTTCTCGCCCTTGATCTTCAGGGCCTTGGACTCGGTGGGCTTGCCCTTCTCGACCACGGCCACCGTTTCCAGCCGCGCGATCAGGATCACGGGGCCGTCGTAAACCCGCAGCATGTTGATGATCCGGTTCCACCGCGCCTTGGCGATGTTCCACAAATCCATCGTGATCTGCACGTCACCGGTCAGCGGCCGGTCGGGATGCTTGCGCTTCTCCCGGTTGTTGGCCGCGGCCTGCGCCTCGTCGGAGAGCATGTCCCACAGCGTGCTGACCGCATCCACAACGATCGCGTGCGGCCTGCCGTTGCGCGGCGCCAGCGTCGCGGCGCGCAACGCACGCCCGATACCGACATAAGAGCCGTCGTGCTCCAAGATCTCGTAGCGGGCACCCGGCAGAATGCCGTACTGATCAGCCGCGCCTTCGCCGATCTCGCACCAGAAAGTGCGGTCGATCAGGTCGGACGCAGAGAACTCGGCCGCCGACCAAGACTTGCCGGACTTCTCAACCCCGGCGAGCACGACCAGTGGCCACGGCGGCTTACCGGTCGGCTTACGAGTCTTCAGCTCGGGAACGTCAGCCACGGTCGGCCACCTCCGGGTCGTGCTCGTCGAATCCGGCGCTCTCGCCCAGCAGCGCGTCACACGTGCGGTCGGCCAGCTCGGACCCGTACGCGGCAGCGCGCAACCACGTCGGCCCGTAGCTGTCGGGCAGTTCCACGCGCAGGGGGGCGATCGCCAGGCAGCGACGCATCCGCGCCAAAGCGGTCTGCGGGTGGTCGCCGAAGTCCTGCGCCATGTCCGCAGCCACCGCGGCGAGATCACCGTGACGACGCCGATACTCGGCTGCCACCGCGCGCCCGGCCTCGGTCACCGAAGCAGGAATCAGACCGGCCGCGAACAGGAGCTCGGCCGCGGTCTCGTGCGTCAACAGGATCATCGCTTCACCTCCATGGGGTGCTGCGGGTGATAGACGACGGCAAAAGTGGCCGGGCCGAAGCGCTTGGCGGCACGCTGCGTACCGTTCAACGCGGTGGTCACGCTCACACCGAGCTGGTGTGCCGCGCGGGCCACCTGTTCGAAACCGTCCAGGTCCGTAGCGGCGTGCACTTCAACCGTCACCACGGCGGGCAGCGGCAGTGCGGGGTGCGCGTCCAGGTGCCCCAGCAGTTGGCGCAGGCCGGCCAGCCGCGCGGCACGGGTCGGGGGCAGGCTCGTGGCGCTCACTGCTGCTCACCACCATTGCGGGCGCGCTCCAACATGCGGCCGTGCTTGCGGGTCAGCCGCCGGTGCCGCGCCAGGCGCAGCCGCGCACCAATCCGGTCGCAGGCCTCGTGCGTACCCACGTAAGTCGCCGACGCAGCGATCAGAGGAAACAGCAGGGCGATCACGCCGTCACCACCTCAGGCATCGGCGCGGGGAACGAGCCGTCCAGGTACGCCTTCACGCAGACCTTCACGCCCGCGACGACCACCGTCAGCCGCGCGGTGCGCTGCGTCCCCGACGGCCAACACTGCGCCGACGACGGATAGGCGTCGCCCAACTCGACCTGGCCGCCGCTGTACGCGGCCCACGCACCGATCGCCTCCCACGCTTTCGCGCTGTCGAAGTCGGTGTCGAGCGTCGCCTCGGCCAGCCACTGCGTGTTGTCAGCGCGCTCGCAGGAGACCTTGCGCACCGGCGGCAGCCCCAGGTTCGCGGGCAGGCCGAGGAAGTCGGTGAGCTCCGTGGTCAACTGCGACAAGGCCAGTTCGCGGCTCACCGGGCCACCGCCAATTCCCCGTGCTGCGCCTCGATCGCGGCCAGAGCAGCGCCCGGAACCCGCTTGGGCAGCGGACACGGCAGGGCACGCACCGACTCAGCCAACTGCCCCCGGTACTCGACCGCGGCGACCCGGCTGACGAGCAGTTGGTGCGCGGCCTCCGTACGACCCAACTGCACGTCCATCGCCACCGCGGTACGCGCGGCCTGCTGCGCGAGCCGGATCGACTCGCCGTTCAGCCGCGCGATCTCCTCGTGCCGCTCACGCCAGAACGCCTCGTCGAAGCACGAGAACACGAGCGGGTGCTCACGATCACGCTGGATGGGCTGGTACAACTGCGGTGCGGGAGCGAGGGACGGGGCGATCGGCGCGTCGACGGGGACCGGGCGGCCCAGCAGCGACAGTTCCACGTCGGTCAGCGGGGCGGGCAACGCCGAACCGGACGAGGCAGTCGACTTGGCGTGCTTGGGCGGGTGCGCGTTCAGGAACGGATTCATGGGGACCGGGATCGACGGGGCGTGCGCGGGGGCCAGGCCCACGTGCCGGGCCGGCTGCGGCTCGTCGTCCAGCACGGTGCCGGTCACCGGGATCGGCTGCGTCGGCTCGTCGTCGGCCTCCAGCTCGGCCATCGCCGACAACAGCTCCTGGTTGGCCTCGTCGTCCAGGTCCAGGACCTCCCGCAGCATCCCGGCGGTCACCACCGGCCGCGACACGGGCAGCTGCACGCGCGGGAACTCGTAGTCCTGCGGCTGCAACTCCACCGGCACGCCGGCACCGAACGCCTGCGGGCTGCCCAGCAGCTGCACGAACGGCACCCGGCCCACCGGCAGCTCACCACCACGCAACTGCTCCGACTCCGGACGCGGACGCGCGCTACGAGCACGGTGCTTGGTCTTCGCCCGCTCCGTACGCTTGAATGGACTCATTCGATCTGTCCTCTTCCTGTTGATCTCAGATGGATGGATCAGGCGGCTCACCGTTCGCACCGGTGGGCCGCACGCTTATGCGGCCTTGATGGCCTGCTTGGCCTCAGCGGCCTCGCGCTCGGCGATCCGCTTCATGACCGGCGCGAAGATCAGGTAGATCGCCTCGATCTGCCGGGCGCTCGGCGGTGGCGCTTCGGCAGCCACGCGCACGGAGTACTCGAATGCCGCGTCACCGAGACGGGCACGAAGCGCCTCACGGGAGAACCGGCCGGTGTATTCGCTGGCGCTCATGCCGGCGCTCCGACCAGGCCGTTTGTGGCGCCGAACCCGCCGAGCCGCTTGTGCAGCTCCCGTAACCCCTTCGCGGTGATGCGCACCTGCGAGGTGAGCACGGGCTCGTTGGTGTGCGGGTGCGTGTACGAGGTGGGTCGGCGCACCAGGCGCCCGTTGTCGACCTGCGCCTGGTACGGGCGGCCGTCGTCGTCGACCCAGCCGAGTTCGCGCAGGGTGGCGAACAGGCGGTTCTGCCCGGTGGAGATCAGCGGGTCACGGTCCAGGATCTGGGCGGCGTCGCGCACCGAGTAGTCACCGGTCGCGGTGGCCAGGACGTCCCACGCATGCGCGGATGGCGCCAACTCGGCGACCTTCGTGGTGAGTTGCTGCTCGCGTTCCAGCGCGGCGACGTACCGCTGCGCCATCTCCAGCTCGCTCATCGGCTTGTCGGCCGCGTAGGAGCCGGTGCGGCGGATGGCCGGGATCACTTCGTGCGTGATCCAGCGCTTGAAGGCGCGGGCGCCGGGCACGTTGCTGCGCAGGATCAGCGTGTAGAGGCCTGACTCGTTGACGAGGTTGGCCGACTGAACGCGCAGGTCAGGGAAGGTGTCTGCGAAGTTTAGGGCTTCTGACCTGCGGAAGTTCCGCTTGTCCTCATCGTCGACCATTGCGAGCGCGACGGTGGTGTTGGTGTGCGCGAGCACCGCGCAGACGTCCGCAGCGACGAACCACGGCCCGTCATCGATGGCGACCGTGCGCACCGGCTGACCGGTCGACGGGAACACGAAAGGCTGAATCTCGGTCACTGCTCACCTCCTCGCTTGTCAGCGTTAGCAAACTCTGCCGTCGCGGGCATAAAAAGATCATCCATGGGTGCGCCAAGAGCCGCCGAGAGGCGCTGCGCCAGGGCCGCCGTCACACGCTTTTTCCTGCCCGTGAGCAGATCGCCGATGGTGGAGTGGCTTACGCCAGCCACTTCGGCGAGGCTGCGGACGCTGTGCTTCGTGACGCGCGGCGTGTTTTCGATCCGCAGCTTCAGCGCTTCGCGGTCACGGACCTCTAGCGGGTTGCGGGGGCGCATTCATTCTCCTCGTTTGCGTTTGCTAACACTGACGCTACCCATCGCACGACGGAACGTCAACCAATGCCAACCTGCGCCCTGGCGCGTGCGTCATCAAACGCAGACAATGTGTCCAGGAAAGCCACGGCTAGGGAGAGTGACCATGCCCGCCAGCACATCCACGCTGCGCGACATGATCCGGGAAGCGTTAGACAACGGCGCCACGTACCGGGAGCTTGAGGCGCGAGCCATCGATCCAGTGACCGGCAAGACTGCCTCACGCTCAGTCTTCATCGACACCATCAGCGGCAAACTCGATCGGATGCCCTACGAGTACCATCTACGCGGCGTTGCCGCAGCCCTCCGTGTGCCGTACGAGCGTGTGCGCCGGGCGGCGATCAACCAGTGGCTGCCCGCCGAAGAAGACCCGGTCGATGCAGTGATCAACGAGTGGATCCCCCCCGAAGTAGACCCGGCCGAGGCCGAACGTCTGGGTGCGATCGAGCACGTTCGCCGGGTCCGCGATGCCGCCGACCGCTTCTTAGCGCACCTGGACCAGCTGGACCAGCAGGAGAAAGAGCGCGGAACAGCATGATCGAATGCCACGCACTACCAGAGCTCGATCAGCGCCAGGTCCTCCCAGCGCTCGCCTCGGTCGGGTTCGTGCTGGCCGTTTAGACTCAGGCCACCGTTGATCAGGACAAGCCCACGCCGCTGCCGGGGTATTATGTCCGCGCCGGATCCGGCCCCCTCAAGATCGCGCAACCACTCGTCCGCATCATCGCGAACAGCTGTGGCCCATTCCCGCGCCTGGGCTCTCCAATGGACGTAATCGTCCACGCCCGCCACCCTTCTGACGCCCCGTCAGGTTCATCAAGACCCTTACGTAGAGTCACAACTATGGCAGACGCCTAGAAGCAGATCTATCCGTAGCACTTATTTTAAGTGCCAGAATTTGCCACACTAGCCACACGAATACAACAAACAGTCACGAAACGCATCAACCCCTGCGGACTACACATCCCGCAGGTTCAACCGACGCGCCTCGTCCAACGCCCGCACCGACCCGCTAACGCGCCACCGACGTCACGCCCATCCCGAGCCGCCAGCCGCCGTGCACGCGGCCACCGCTGTCTATGCGGCGAGCCCGCCTCACGGCCTGACGCCGAGTCCCCGCTGCTGCTGTCCTCTCCAGGTACCTCATAGAATTGACATCATGAGTGTGTCCGGCTGCGCTGAATGCGTGCCTCTAGTCAAGGAGATTCGGCACCACAGGAGGATGACCTGCTAGGCTCCTTCACCAGCGAACTACAGGAGAATCGCCCGGAGACTTCGCGAGTTCCTCGACCAGATCTCGCCGGAGGATTTCGAGGCCTGATCCGTTGGGCGTGATTTCGGCGCTCCGGCGTGGCGTGCGCGGCGGTCGTTGACGTCGGCAGGGCGACTGCGTACGGTCGGCAGAGCCCGCTTGGGAAGCGTGGGATCGGTTGGAGTCGGCGCTACGCCTGCTCGGATGTGGGGTTGGCGGGGGTCGGCCATATGGCGGCATGGAACGTGCCGGTTCGGCTGGTCGGCCAGGTGCAGTCACCGGTACGGAGGGTTTGCCGCACCGGCTCGGGATGGGAAGACAACAGACAGGGGAGGATCCCCGGTCCGGGTCGGCGCGCGGAACCCACGCGGCCGCGGCGGACGGCGAGCGGTCGGCACGATGTGCAGGTTGCACGGTCTTGACAGGTGGCACGGTTTGCGGTTTGCACGGCGAGCGGAACGGAGGTCGGCGTGAACGCGATTGCCAATGGCACGCGGGACGCTGCGCCCGACCCGTTCGAGTCCTTCGGGTATCGGGGCACCGTGGCGTGCGCCGCGGCCGGGATCACCTACCGGCAGCTGGATTACTGGGCACGTACCGACCTCGTGCGCCCCTCGCTCACCCCCGCGGCGGGTTCCGGGGCCGGGCGGCTGTACAACTTCCGCGACATCTTGATCCTCAAGATCGTCAAACGGCTGCTCGACACCGGCGTGTCGCTGCACAACATCCGCGCGGCCGTGGCGCACGTCCACTCGCGCACCAGCGCGCAACTCGCGGGCATCACGCTGATGAGTGACGGCGCGACCGTCTACGAGTGCACCTCCGCCGAGGAAGTGGTCGAACTCGTGCACGCCGGGCAGGGCGTCTTCGGCATCTCGGTCGGCGCGGTCTGGCGTGAGGTCGAGACGGTGCTCTCCCAACTGCCGGGCGAGCCGGTGGACGGCGCGACCACCGAGCCGTCCGGTGCCGTGCTCGGCCACGGCGTCGTCGACGAACTGGCGCTGCGTCGCCGTTCCCGTGCGGTGTGAGTCCTGCACAGTGTGAATCCTGCGCGGTGTGAGCCCTGCGCGGTCTGATTCCTGAACGGCCTGATTCTGCACAGTCTGATTCCTGAACGGCCCTGCCGCAGGGAACCCGCTCTGCGTTGCGCGTAGTCCTCATGACTGATCGCCGGTGGTGGCGGCGGGAGCGCGGGGAGGCGGGACGCGGATGACTCAGGATGCGGGCGCGGGCGGCGTGCAGACGGACGGCTCGCCACAATCGGACGAACAGCCGGAGAAGCAACTGGACGAACAACCGGGCGAACAGCCGGCGGTGTACGTCACGACGAGCCGGCGACGGCGATTGCGTCGCGCCTATCAGGCTTTGTCGATAGCCACAGTGCTGTTCTTTCTGCCCGTGTCCTTCGTTCGGCTCAGCACCGACGCGTATGTGCGTTCCGTCTCGACCGTCCCGGCCGAGCCGGTCGGGATCGTCTTCGGCGCCGAGGTCTACGGGGACACCCCGAGCGCCTATCTCGCCTCACGGCTCGACGTTGCCATCGCGCTGTGGAAAGCGCACAAGATCAAGGTTTTCCTCGTATCCGGTGACAACTCCAGTCCGGACTACAACGAGCCGAAGGCCATGCGCGACTACCTTCAGGCACACGGCGTTCCCGCTGACCTGATCGTGCTCGACTACGCCGGCTTCGACAGCTGGGAGACCTGCGACCGGGCCAAACGCGTGTTCGGCGTCGATCACGCGATCGTGGTGAGCCAGTCCTTCCACGTCCCGCGTGCCGTGTATCTGTGCCGCGCCGCCGGGATCGAGACGTACGGGGTCGGCGACGGAGATGTCGCATGGGCGCTCGGGCACCAGGAGTATCTGCGGGACACTTCACGGGAGGTCCTCGCCGGGATGAGCGGCATGTACCAGGCGGCGTTCAGGCCGAATCCGACGTTCCTCGGCCGGCGGGAGACCGGTATCGCCGACGCGCTGCGTGCCGCCGGTTAGCGGTGTGGGTCACGCCGCCTTTGCGCGATACAGCAGCAGAGGATCCACGGCCTGCAATGAGCTGATCTCCTCGACCGCGAAGCCGGCGGTTGTCAGACAGCTGACGATCGTCGCGGGGGAGTGCCACCAGGCCGTCGTCGGCAGCGTCGCGCCGCTGTGCAGTCGGTAGTGCTCCGTGTACGGCGCTCCTTCCCAGTCGGGATCCGGCGGCCCGAGGTTCGTGTCCCTTTCCACGACGGCGAGCGGCGCACCTGGACGCAGCACTCGTCGCGTGTCCGCCAGCAGTCCGACAATCAGGTACGGGTGCGCCAGATGGAGCAGCACGCGTTGTGCGACGGCTGCCGTGCACTGCGCGCGGCGCAGCGGAATCCGCCCACGCGAATCCGGGAGCGTGCGCACGACCCACGCGTCACGGAATCGGCCGGCGCCGAGGCGGTGCATCGCAGGGGAGACGTCGAACGCGTAGACGCGCAGCCAGTGCCGGTCGGCCAGACGCTGCGCGAGGGCGCCCGGGCCGCAGCCGAGTTCCAGTACAGAGCCGTCCGGGCGCCCCGAGACGCGCCGTGACTGAGCCGGTCGTGCGGCGGCCTCCAGCACGGGCCAGACGGTGTCGCGCTCGGCCTCGTCGTCGCGGTTCGCGTAGGTGGCCGCGATCCGCGGATCGCTCCAGCGGGTGGCCGGGCGGCCGTCCGCCCCGAGCGGCGGCTGATCGCGCGGGAGCCGCGAGGGATGAACCGGTTGGACCGGCAGCACGACGGTTGCGCCGGTTGGAGTAATCGACGCGTTCGGGGGGTTTGCCGGGACTGGTGGTCGCACACTTGCAGTCAAGTGCTGTTCCATCCAGACAGGCGCACGCGCCGGGCGTGTCGGGCAGGTGTCACCCGATCGAGGCGAGGCCGTATTCTCCATACCGGCCGATCGTCGAGGGCGCGGACGACGGCCTAGGCCGAACTGCGAAAGGCATGGCGTGTTCTACGTTGTACTGAAGGCTCTGACGACCCGTTTGACGCTGATCATCTGGCGGCCGAGGGTCGAGGGCCGGGAGAACATTCCGCAGCGCGGGCCGGTGATCCTCGCCTCCAACCATCTCTCCTTCGTCGACTCGCTGATCATCCCGATGGTGGCGCCGCGCCGGGTCGTGTTCATCGCGAAGGCGGAGTACTTCGAGGGCAGAGGCCTCAAGGGGCGGTTGATGAGGTCCTTCTTCACGGCGATCGGCGCGATCCCGGTCCGCCGCGGCGATCACCGCGCGGCGAAGGACTCGCTCGACCAGGCTCTGTCGGTGATCAATTCCGGCGGCGTGTTCGCGCTCTACCCCGAGGGCACCCGTTCGCTGGACGGGCGGCTGTACCGGGGCAGGGTCGGCGTCGGCTGGCTGGCGCTCAAGTCCGGGGCGCCGATCGTCCCGGTCGGTGTCCGCGGTACCGAGCGGGTACTGCCGGTCGGGGCGAAGTTCCCGAAGGTGGTGCCGGTCACGGTCAGCTTCGGCGAGCCGATCGACCCGGTGAAGCTCGACGTGCCGGGTGAGCCGGTGGCCGAGAACTCCCGCGCCCGCCGCGCCATTACGGATGCGGTCATCGAGGAGATCCAGCGGCTCTCCGGTCAGGAGTATGCCGGGGTCTACAACGAGCGGCCCGCCGAGCTGTAACGCGTCCGGGCCTCAACTCCACCCGGTGCCCGGGTCGGCGTCCCGACCGTTGTGCACCACAGCGGCGAGCGCGTCGGCGATGCGGTCGGCCTGGCTCGCTTCGAGCGCGGCCGTCGTGACGCGTAGACCGGGGCCGCTGCGCACGCGGAACCACGCACCCGGAGCGGCCGCGAATCCCGCCGCGAGGAGGGCACTGAGCGCGGCGCTCTCATCGGGAACCGGCACCCACACGTTCAGGCCGCTACGGCCGTGTGCCGCCACGTCTCGTGCGGCCAACGCGTCAATGAGCTCGTTACGGCGTTCCGTGTAGCGGTCTGCCGCGGTGCGTACGAGACGCTGAGTCGTGTGGTCGGCGAGCGCGTCGGCCCACGTGCCCTGGATGATCCTGCTGACGTGCCGTGAGGTGTGGCGGAGCCTGCCGGCGACCCGATCGTGGGTGATCGCGTCGGCTGCCATGAGTGCGATGCGCAGGTCCGGTCCGTACGCTTTCGAGGCGCTGCGTAAGTATGCCCAGTGGCGCGTTGCTTCGACGAGGGTGTGCGGCGCCGTGGGCGCGACATCGGCGCCGTGGTCGTCGTCGATAGTCAGAACATCGGGGAAATCGCGCAGCGCGGCGCGCAGCTGCCTGGCACGGTCCTCGTCCACCGCCGCGCCGTAGGGGTTCTGCGCTCGTGTCGTGACGATGAACGCCTTCGCGCCCGTCCGCAGCGCCTGAGCGAGCGCCGCCGGATCCGGACCCGCGTCGTCCACGGGCACCGGCAGCGGGGTCAGCCGATCGGCGGCCAGAAGATCCAGCAGATGCGCCCAGCCCGGATCCTCGACCGCGACCGCGTCGCCCGGCCGCAGATGCGCGCCGAGCAGCCGGTCGATCCCGTCGAGCGAACCGAACGTGCAGGCGAGGTGCTCGGCGTCCACCCCGTCCCGGGCGAGGATGCGCTCGGCGTGGCGGCGCAGCCCGGGATCGATGATCGGCTCGCCGTACAGATGGGGGCGCGTCGCCGGACGGGGAGTCAGGTGCGGCAGCAGCGCCGGATCCGGATTGCCGGTGGACAGGTCGATGGTGCCGAGCGGGAGGGCGAGCGATCGGCTCGCCGGACTCGTCGCCGGACGGTTGCGGACCTGTGTGCCGTTGCGTCCCCGGGTCTCGACCGTGCCCCGGTCGCGCAGCAGGCGATAGGCGCTCGCGGCGGTGTTGGCGTTGACGCCGAGCTGCGTGGCCAAGTCGCGCACCGGCGGCAGCTGGGTGCCGGGAACGAGCCGGCCGTGGGTGATCGCCGCCTCGATGCTGGCGGCGATATCGGTTGCACGCGACCCGGCGACTTCGTAGTCTGCACTCCAGGAGCTTTGTTCCAACACAAACTAGATTATGTACTAAGACAAATTGAGGGGCAAGTCGTGAGCGAGACGACCGGCACGTACACGCAGACCGCCCGGAGCACCCCGACTCGGTACGCCTCGCGCGCGAGCTACGACCGCGCCGCCGTCCACGCCGTCATCGATGAAGCCCTGGTCTGCCATGTCGGCTTCATCCGGGACGCAGCGCCGGTCGTCCTGCCGACCGTGCACGCTCGCGCCGGTGACGTCCTGTACATCCACGGCTCGTCCGGTGGCCGGTTTTCGCTGCTCGACGGCGAACCGGTCGGTGTGACGATCACATTGGTCGACTGCTTGGTACTGGCCCGGTCCTGGCTGCACCACTCGGCGGCGTACCGCTCGGTGGTGATCCACGGCACCGCGCGGATCGTGACCGACGGCGAGGAGAAGCTCGCGGCGATGGCGTCGCTCATCGACCGTGTTGCTCGTGGGCGCGCGGCGGACACCCGGCCGCCCACACCCAAGGAACTGGCGAAGACCGCGATCGTCGCCATCGAGTTGGCCGAGGCCTCGCTCAAGGTGCGCGGCGACCAACTCGCCGAGGAGCCCGGCGACGAGCAGTTGCCGCACTGGGCCGGGGTCATCCCGCTCAAGCTCGCCGCAGGCGTGCCGGTACCCGCCGCGGATCTCGTCGAGGGAGTGAAGCTGCCGGATTATCTGATCGATTACTCGCGCGGGTGAGCGGATACCCGAGCGAGCGAATTCGGCCGCGCAGCGGCGCGGCGCGGGAATCGGCCCGCGCCTGATCCGGTTGACTGCGACGGAAGGTGACAGGCTGTCGGCGAAGCGAAGACGAGGGGAAGCGCGGTGGGCGACCAGACGGTGCGCGACACGGCAGTGCCGCACAACCACCCGGTGCAGCACGATCACACAGCGCAGCACGACCAGGCTGAGCGGATCGCCAGGGCGCGTGAGTTCGTCGCGGCGAACTCACGCGGCGTGCTGACGACGTATCGGCGTGACGGGCAGGCGCAGATGTCCCCGGTCACCGCCGGTGTGGACGCCGAGGGCCGGATCGTCATCAGCGTCACCGAAGACCGGGCCAAGACCAAGAACGCCCGCCGCGATCCGCGTGTCGCGCTGTGCGTGTTCATCGACGACTTCTACGGGCCCTGGGCCCAGGTCGAGGGCTTGGCCGAATTCGCCGACGGTCCGGACAGGATCGACGCCCTTGTCGACTACTACCGCACGCTCCGGGGCGAGCACCCAGACTGGAGCGAGTACCGCGCCGCGATGGTGCGTGACCGGCGCGTGTTGCTGCGTTTCGCCATTCTCAGGGCTTCTGGGCCTGCGGCCGGGTAGCAGGCGGGCCGATCCGGTCGAGAATCGCGTCGGCGAGCGCGTCGGGCGCCTGGTCGGGGACCCAGTGGCTGATGCCGTCCAGTTCCACGAACCGGTACGGCCCGGTCACGTGCCGCGCGCTGAGCTCCGCGGCGGCCCGCCCGATCGCGATGTCGCGGTTCGACCAGACGTAGGTTGTCGGCACGGTTACCGGCGGGACTGCCGTCGAATGCGCGCCCTCCCTTGGCCGCATCGCGCGGTACCAGGAGAGCGCCGCCGTGAGGGCCGCCGGATCACTCAGGGCTCGTACGTGTGGCTCGGCGGAAGCGTCGGGCAGCGGCTCGTAGATTTCACGCAGTCGCTTCGCCTCGTCTTCGAGCAGCAGTTCCTCGGCCTTACCCGGCTGTCGGAAAAGCTGGATGTACGACGAACGTTCGCGCTGGCCGCTGCTCTCGTCGGCCACCGCCGCGGCCATCGCCGCCGGATGCGGCACCGAAACGGCCGTCAGGGTGCGTACACGCTGCGGGCGGGTGGCGGCCAGGACCCAGCCGACCATCGCGCCCCAGTCGTGCCCGACGACGTCGGCGCTCTCGATCCCGTACGCATCCAGGATGCGCACCGCGTCGCCGACCAACTCGGTGAGCGCGTACGCTGCCACCTCGGTCGGCCGGGCGCCGGGGGAGTAGCCGCGCTGATCCGGAGCCAGCAACCGCAGTCCGTGCGGCGTGAGCCGTGCCGCGACCGCGTCGTAGCTGCGATGAGTCTGCGGGAAGCCGTGCAGCAGGAGCAGTTCGCGGCCGCCGGGGTCGCCCTGCTCCGCCACGTCGAAGACGAGGCTGTTGCCGGTGTCGATCCGCCGTATCGCCCACGGTGTATTGGTCTGCGGCGTGCCAGTCACGGGCAGCGCACGACCTGTCCGGCGTAGGAGAGGTTCCCGCCGAAACCGAACAGCAGCACCGGCGCGCCCGACGGGATCTCGCCGCGCTCGACCAGCTTCGAGAACGCGAGCGGGATGCTGGCCGCCGAGGTGTTGCCGGACTCGACCACGTCCCTGGCCACCACCGCGTTGACCGCGCCGAGCCGAGCCGCCAGCGGCTCGATGATCCGCAGGTTCGCCTGGTGGAAGACCACGGCGGCCAAGTCCTCGGGCGCGACGCCGCCGCGCTCGCAGGCCCGCCGCGCGATCGCGGGCAGCTGGGTCGTCGCCCAGCGGTACACGGTCTGCCCGTCCTGTGCGAAGCAGATCGGCGCGGTCCGGTCGGGCGTCCCGTCCGCGGCCCGGCCCACCTCGATGCGTACCGCGGTCGACATCTGCGGCACCGAGCCCCAGTGCACCGGGCCGATCTGCGCCTTGTCGCTCGCGGTCACCACAGCCGCGCCGGCGCCGTCGCCGACCAGGACGCAGGTGTTGCGGTCGGTCCAGTCGGTCACGTCGCTCATCTTCTCCGCGGCTATCACCAGCGCGTTCGTCGCCGACTGCGCCCGGATCGAGTGGTCGGCGACGGCGAGCGCGTGCGTGAAGCCGGCGCAGGCCACGTTGATGTCGAGCAGCGCCGGAGCGGACAGCCCGAGCCGGGCGGCGACCCGCGCGGACATCGAGGGCGAGCGGTCGAGGCCCGTGCACGTGGCCACGAGTACCAGGTCGATCTCGTTCGCACCGAGCCCGCTGGCCGCCAGCGCCTTCTCGGCGGCTTGCGCGGCCATCTCGTCCACAGTCTCGTCCGGGCCCGCGATCCGCCGGGTCTCGATGCCCACCCGGCTGCGGATCCACTCGTCGTTGGTCTCGACGAGACTCTCCAGCTCCGCGTTGGTCACCACCCTCGCGGGCTGGTAGTGGCCGAGCGAGACGATTCGGGTGCCGGGGGCCAACGGGCTGCTCCTTCGGGACGGGCCGGGGCCGCGGAACGCGACGGGTGATCGTCACGATTCTGCCGCCCCGGCGCGTTGCGTGCAGTTGCCGTCACCGCCAAAAACCACGCGGGGTTTGTTGGGCGATCCGCTACAGCCACGCTCCCGCCGGCGCGCCGGCCTCCCTTTCCCGGGCCCGCCCGGCAATGGTTGTTCGAGTGCTGATCCGACGTCCGGGCCCTGCGTCAGCGGCGTGGGCCGACAGCTACCAACGCATGCCCCGATCGATCGCCGCGGCGATCCACGCCCCGCCGAACGACCACACGGACAGTGCCTCGCACGCGTACAGCGGTGTCAGCTTCCAGTTGTCGCCCCAGTGAGTGACGCCCGCGACGACGGCGATCACCAGAAAGGCGATGATCAGGATGCCCGCGGTCAGATAGCCGCGGTTGGCGGTCCGCCGGCTGTCGTCGGCCGGGTCGCGAAATGAGCTGATGCAGAATCCCGCGAGGCTGCCCAGCAGGATCGCCGCGAAGCTCAGATGGAAGTATCCGATGACCGACTGAGAGGTCGTCGGCACCTTCGGCGCCGTGGGGAACGTCGCCACGCCGATGGCGAAAATGCCGGCCGCCGTGCTCCATCTGTCGTCGCGCTTGTTGAAGCGGTATCCGATCAGGAACACTCCGAGGGCGCACAGGGCGCCGACGAAGATGTTCCGGGTTGCGGTGTAGTACGAGCTGCTCATCGAACTCGGCAGGATCTCGGTGTGATGCCCGGCCTGCACGAAGATCCAGTTCCCGATCGGCAGCGCCGGCGGCAGCAGCACACCGATGGTCCCGATGCCGAAGCGCAGCCGCTGGACTGTGATCCTGTCTTGGTCGCCGTTGCCCATGAACTCCCCCTCGGTCGCAATGCTGCGACTCCACCGCGTGGTTATCCCCTCACGGAGGGTGAGAAAAACCTGATCAGCGTGCTGAATCAGCTGACCGGGCGGAGCCGGTGCGGCCGAGGGCCGGTGGTCGTGACGTGTCAGCCTATTGCCGGGCTCCTGCCGGCGTGAGTTCGATCCCTGTGACGGCGCCGGGGTCGAGCGCCGCCTCGACGGCGGCGGTCTCGAACCCGTGCAGGAGCGCCTCGGTGTCGTCCCGCGACAGGCAGCGGCCGTCGATGCACATCCAGACGTCGACGGTGTCCGGCCTGCCGTTGACGTGGAAGACGAAGCGTTCCCCGGTGCGCTCCAGTTGCGCCGCCCACCGCATCGTCGTGCTCGGCAGGGCGGCGCGTACCGCGTCGGTCGTCGGCAGGGGATCGGCGACCTCGCGCTGTGCCTCCGTGCGGCGGTCGTTGAAGATGAGCTCCACGTCGACCTCCTCGCCGCGCTCCTCGCCGATCCGCGCCGACAGCGTGTCGAGATCGAAGGGGTCGTAGTACGCGTTCCGATACGCGCTCAGCGAACTGCGCCATGCGCGGCGGACCGCCTCGTCGAAGGTCGCGTCCGCGAGATCGACCACGCACAGCCCGGTCTGGTTGATCGTGCCGACGAAATTCGTCATGCCGGGCCGGAAACGATTGCTCACGATCAGCTGCGCGGCGACCGGGTTGCAGCCGGTGACCCGCGCCAGCGCCACGGCGAAGGCGGCCAGCAGCACCGGCGACGTGCCGGTCCCGGTGCGCGCGGCGATCCGCTGCGCGGCCAGGTGGGTGGCCGGGGTGTTGTAGTACACGTACCTGAAGCGCGGCTCGTCGCGGTCGGTGCTCTCGGGGAACCGGCGGGCCGGGACGGTGCGCAGGGCCTGCTCCCAATGGCGCAGCGCGGCCCGGCTCTGTCGGCGCCCGGCCGGGCCGGCCTGCCAGCCGGCCTGCTCCAGCGGCTGCTGCGTCTTCAGCGGGGCGGTGGCCCGGCCGGTCCGGAAGTCCAGGTTCGCCAGGTCGCCCAGGATCGCGTCGACCCCGAAGCCGTCGGTGGCCAGGTGGCAGTAGAGCGCCACCACGTGCGTGAGTGCGCCCCGGTGCCGGATGACGGCCATCCGGATCGGCCATTCCGAGGTGTAGTCGAACTCTGTGTCGTGGTACCGCCTGCGCAGCGCCGCGCCGACCGCGGCGGGGTCGCCGTCGTCATTGACGTCGACGATTTCCAGCGGCATCTCGCCACGCTCCGAGAGCACTTGCCTGGCGTTGCCCTCCGCGTCGAACCCGACCCGGGTGCGCAGCGACTGGTGCCGGCCGATCAGGAACGAGAAGCCGATGATCACGGACTCCAGCGACGTGCCCGCCGGCAGCGGCGAGGCGTCTCCGACGCCCAGCGAGCAGCGCTGCTTCTGGATCGTGCGCCAGGTCCCCAGCTGTCCCCAGGTGAGCGGGCCCTCGCCCGAGCCCTCCCCGGCGAACGGGACGGTCACGCTGCGCGTGACGCGGTACCCCTGGTCGTCCGGTGCCGTCTCCTCGGCCTGCACTGCCGCCATCAGCCTTCTCCGTTCCGCATCATCGAGCTCTGCTACGAAGCCGGGATTTCCAGGGGGCAGCGTAGGGACGCGTGCGCGGGAAGGCCAGAGGGGCCAGTGGGACGGGGACCGGGCCGCTGTCGATCAGAGCGCTGTTGATCAGGCCCCTGCTGCGGTGACGATCGCGTCGGTGACGAAGCCGAGGAACACGCCGAGCAGCAGCCCCCAGGTGGTCAGCTCCTTGCGGCCGATCTTGCGGGCGACGCCGAGCAGTTCGACGACGACGTAGAGGATCGAGCCGGCCGCCAGGGTCAGGAAACCGATCGAGAGCGTGTCGTCGACGACGTGCTGGCCCACGAGCGTGCCGAGGAAGGTGGGCCCGCCGCCGACCAGCCCGAGCAGGCCGAGCCTGGCCCAGCTCGGCTGGCGACCCTCGGCGGCCATCGGCGCCACGATGCCGAAACCCTCGGTGGCGTTGTGCAGCCCGAAGCCGATGATCAGCAGGATCGCCAGCTGGAGTTCTCCGGTCGCGGCGGAGTTGCCGATGGCCAGGCCCTCGGCGAAGTTGTGCAGCCCGATGCCCACCGCGATCATCATCGCCAGGTCGAAGAAGCGCGAGACGGCCGCGGCCGAGGCGGGCCGGGCGGTCAGCTCGTCGGCCGAGGCCGTCCCCGGCCCGAAGGAGCGCCGCCGCCCGGCGCGGCGGGCGATCGCGCGCTCGAAGTAGACCAGGGAGACCAGCCCGACGCCGAAGCAGGCGAAGAAGACGGACCCGTTGCCGACCGCCGAGCCGTAGCGATGGTGCGACAGCGCCGAGTCGATCGGCTCCCAGGCGTGTGCCAGCACGTCCCAGAGCAGGAAGACCAGGATTCCGGTGGCGACGGCGTTGAGCAGCGCCCGCAGCGCTGGAGCGGGGGAGCGCAGCCGGCCGATCGGCAGGCCCAGGTAGATGGTGAACCCGGCCACCGCCCCGAGCAGCGTGATCTGCGACGACGTCATTCGTGACTCTCCACTCGCGGTCCTGGCCCCGGCAGGGTCCGGGGTGCCGATGGGAAGGCTAACCTAACTTAGGTTTACCTAACAAGTTCCTGTCGCGCAACTGGCGCGCAGTGGCGCACGCTTACGCCACCTCTCGGAACAGCAGGTGGATCGCTGTTGCGAACACTGTGCAGCTGCCATCTGAATGCGTGCTTTTATACGCTGCACGTGTCACAGTGGGGTCATGCGCAGCCACCACGGTCACCACGGTAATCACAGCCACGACGCCGCCGACAAGGTCGATTCGGCGATGGAGGGCTCGCGCGAGGGAATGCGAACGCTGTGGCTCTCGCTCACCGTCCTGGGCCTGACCGCGGCGGCGCAGGCTGCGGTTGTGACGCTCTCCGGCTCGGTCGCGCTGTTGGGCGACACCGTGCACAACGCCGCCGACGCGCTCACCGCCCTGCCGCTGGGTCTCGCGTTCGCGCTCGGCCGGCGCGCGCCCACCCGCCGCTACACCTACGGCTACGGACGAGCCGAGGACTTGGCCGGGATCGCCGTCGTGCTGGTGATCGCGGCCTCGTCCGCCCTTGCCGCATACGAGGCGGTGGATCGGTTGCTCCACCCGCGTGATGTCACCCACCTGTGGGCCGTCGCGCTGGCGGCAGCGATCGGATTCATCGGCAACGAGTGGGTGGCCCGGTACCGCATCGCCACCGGCCGCAGAATCGGCTCGGCGGCACTGGTCGCCGACGGCCTGCACGCACGCACCGACGGCTTCACGTCCCTGGCAGTCCTACTCGGCGCAGTCGGGGTCGCGCTGGGCTGGCGCGCCGCTGACCCGATCATCGGCCTGGCGATCACCGTCGCGATCCTCGCGGCACTGCGAGATGCCGCGCGGCACGTCTATCACCGCCTGATGGACGCCGTCGATCCGCACTTGATCGACCACGCCGAGGACGCACTGCGCACGCTGGACGGAGTACGCGGCCTCGGCCCGGTGCGCATGCGCTGGATCGGGCACGCACTGCGCGCCGAGGCCGACATCGTGGTGGACGCGGACCTGACCGTCGTGCAAGCCCACGCTCTGGCGGCAAAGGCCGAACACGCACTGATCCATGCCGTGCCGAGGCTCATCGCCGCCACCGTGCACACCGATCACACGCCCACCGGCGCGGACGATCCGCACGGCTCGCTCGCTCACCACATCGCCGTATAGGGCTGTCGTATAGGGCGTACAGGGCTGATGCGCGAGGGCCTCCTCAGCCGCGAACCGGGCCCGAGCTGTCGCGCACCACGAGCTGCGTGGGCAGCTCGAAGCGCATGCTCTCGATGCGCTCGCCGCCGGCCAGCCTCAGCACCGTGCGCGCGGCGAGTGCGCCCATTTCGCTCAGCGGTTGGCGGACCGTGGTCAGGGGCGGCGAGGACCAGCGCACTTCGGGCAGGTCGTCGAACCCGATGACGCTCACGTCGTCGGGCACCCGCAGCCCGCGCTGGCGCACCGCCTCGTACACGCCGAACGCCATCTGGTCGCTCGACGCGAAGATCGCGGTCGGCGGCCGGCGCAGGCCGAGCAGCTGCTCCGCGCCCTTGAAGCCGGACTCGTGGTAGAAGTCCCCCGGCATGATCAGCTCCGGGTCCACCCCCAGCATCGCCGCCTCCAGGGCCGCGCGGTAGCCGTCGAGCCGGGTACGGCTGCACACCAGCGTGCTCGGGCCGGCGATGAAGCCGATCCGCCGGTGCCCGAGCGAGATCAGGTGCTCGGTGGCGGCCAGCGCTCCGGCCCAGTTCGCCGCGCCGACCGTGGGCACGTCCTGCCCCGGCAGCCCGGCCGGGTCGATCACCACCGCCGGCAGGCCGAGCCGGCGCAGCTCCGCGTGCAGCGGGGACTGCACGTCGGAGGTCACCAGGATCACCCCGTCGGTGCTGCGCGCCTGAAGATTCCTCAGCCACTGCCGGGTGGCCGTCGGGCGCCGGTGGATCGCCGAGACGACGGTTCCGACGCAGGCCGCGTGCCCTTCTTCCTCGACGCCGCGGATGATCTCCACTGCCCACGGGCTGTCGAGATCATTGAACACCAGGTCGATCAGCCCCGCGGGCTCCTGAGCGCGGCTGGCCCGGCGCCGGTAGCCGTGTCGGCGCAGCAGCTCCTCGACTCGCTCGCGGGTGTCCGGCGCCACGTCCGAACGATGGTTGAGCACGCGTGAGACCGTCGGAACGGAGACGCCCGCCTCACGGGCGATGCTGGTCATGGTGATCCGGGACTCGTCCCCGACAGACACCGTGGCTCCTCGCTCTCACGATCACGCTCTTGCCGACTCGACCCGTCCCGGCGGCGCTTCCCGCGTGGGCTTCCGGAGCGTCCCGGCGCGCTTGCGGACCGCGCACACCGCCGTCGGGCCAGGCTAGCATCGGTCGATTCCAGCGTCAGGGCGATGGCCGGCCGGCCGGGCCCGCAAGCCAGTTCCCTGATTTTCGGGACGTTCCGGGCGAAGCGCTCCGGACCGGCGCCGCGCAGGTCGCGGCACGCTACGGCATGCGAGGTACACCGGTTGCTGGCCGTGGCAACCCGAGTACGCTGATCCTCATGCGCGACGGGGCCGAGTATGACGGGGTTCGAGGACTCGGCCGGCTGTTCGGCCACCTGCTGGTCTTCCTGGTCGTCAGCGCCCTCGGCGGGGTGATGCTGGCCGGGATGACGCTCCCGCTGGTCGGCAGCGTGGGGCTGGCCGCGAAATCCGCGTCAGACCACTTCGAAGACCTGCCGAGCGACTTCGAGACCCCGGCGCTGCCGCAGCGCTCGAAGATACTGGCCGACGACGGCTCGCTGATCACCTACACCTGGAGCGACGACCTCGGCGGCGACCGCGTCGTCGTACCCTGGTCCCAGATCAGCCAGAACATGCCGCACGCGCTGGTGGCGATCGAGGACATCCGCTTCTACCAGCACGGCGGCGTCGACCTGAAGGGCACCGTGCGGGCCCTGGTGAACAACTCGCGCGGCGGCAACATCCAGGGCGGCTCCACGATCGCCCAGCAGTATGTGAAGAACGTGCTGTTGCTGGAGGCCGGCACCGACAAGGTCAAGCGGCAGGCCGCCATCGCCGACACGTTCACCCGGAAGATCACCGAGCTCAAGTACGCCGTCGCGGTCGAGAAGACGCTGTCGAAGGACCAGATCCTGGAGCGCTACCTCAACCTGGTGTACTTCGGCAACGGCTCGTACGGCGTCGAGGCCGCCGCCGAGCGGTACTTCTCCACCACCTCGGACAGGCTGACGATCACCCAGGCGGCCCTGCTCGCCGCGCTGGTGAACAGCCCGAGCGAGTACGACCCCTTCCAGAATCCGGCGCAGGCGCTGGCCCGGCGCAACATCGTGCTCCAGGACATGTCCAGCCCGACGCTGGGCTACCTGACGGCGCAGCAGGCCGCGCAGTACCAGAAGACGCCGCTCGGCCTGAAGCCGACCAGCCCGCGGCACGGCTGCATAACCGCGCCGGGTTCGGCCGCGTTCGAGTGCAACTACGTGTATCAGACCTTCATCAACGACCCGGCCTACGGCGCCACCCAGGCCGACCGGATCGCGCTGTGGGACATGGGCGGCCTGACCATCCACACCACCTTCAGCGCGAAGGACGAGAAGGCCGCCGACAAGGCGATATCCACGCACACGTACTCCACCGACAAGGTCGCCTCCGCGCTGGCGATGGTCCAGCCGGGCACCGGGCAGATCAAGGCGATCGCGCAGTCCAAGCCGATGGGCAACAACGAGGGCGAGACCTATCTGGACCTGGCCGCGGACCCCGCGCACAACGGCAGCGGCGGCTACCAGGCGGGCTCGTCGTTCAAGATCTTCGTCGGGCTCGCCGCGCTGGAGAACGGCCGCGACCCCAGCCAGGTGATGAGCGTGCCGAGCCCGATGAGCGACGCCGGTGACCTGCTCGCGGCCTGCCCGGGCAACGGTACCCATGTGGTCATGTGGCCGCCGGACTACAACCCGAACAACGACGACGGCAACGGCTTCACCGGCCCGCTGGACCAGGCCTTCTGGTTCTCCGTCAACACCTACTTCCTGACCCTCGAAACGCAGACCGGGCTGTGCAAGCCCGCTCAGATAGCGGCGTCGATGGGCGTGACACTGGACAACGACAACGGCACCGGCAAGCCGCTCGGCCAGTTCGCCTCCTTCACCCTGGGCACCAACCTGATCACCCCGATCGAGATGGCCGAGGCGTACGCGACCATCGCCGCGCAGGGCACGTACTGTGCGCCTTACGTCATCGCCGGCATCACCGACGCCGCCGGACGGCAGGACCCGGCGCAGCACCCGAGCTGCCGTGCCGTGCTCGACCCGAACATCGCCAACGAGCTGACCGCGATACTGCGCGGCGTGCTCACCCAACCCGGCGCGACCGCCGACGGGCTCGGCCTCGACCGGCCCTCCGCGGGCAAGACCGGAACGACCAACAGCTCCATCGCGACCTGGTTCGACGGGTACACGCCGCAGCTGGCGACGGCGGTGTGGACCGGGTTCATCCGCCCGGACACGCTCAAGGGCGACTACATGGGCAACATGTCGGTCGGCGGCCAGTTCTACTACGGTCAGATCTTCGGAGCGACGATCTCCGCGCCGATCTGGCACGACGCGATGAGCGCCGCGACCGCCGGCGACCCAGCGGAGAACTTCACCGCGCCGCACGGCTTCCCGCCCGAGCCCGAGTGACAGTGGCAGCGCAGTGATGTAGGGCAGCGATGTGTAGGGCAGCAGTGAGAATGCTCTTACCTCGTCCTTACCCGCTCGGGCCGACACTGGCTGCGTGACGACTAGTCAGCAGGACCGCGCGCTGGTCGGTCACCTGCTGCGCCGCAGCGGGTTCGGCGCGAGCGGGTCCGAGATCGACGCGGCCGTGGGACTTGGCTACCAGGCGCTCGTCGACGGGCTTTTCGCTCCGGGCGCCGATCCGGGAGCGGAGGCGACACCACCGCCGAGCGGCCTGGCCGAGCCAGCGGCCGGAGGGCAGGCCACCCCGGCGCAGAAGAAGGCCGCGAACGCCGAGCGCACCCAGGCCGCGTACGACCTGATCGCGTGGTGGATCACCCGGATGACCGCCGCCCGGCGGCCCTGGGCGGAGAAACGCACCTTCTTCTGGCACGGCCACTTCGCGACCTCGGTCCAGAAGGTGCGCAGCGCGCAGCTGATGCTCGGCCAGAACCAGACCCAGCGCGCGCTCGGCGGCGGCGACTTCCGCACTCTGATGCGCGCGATGCTCACCGATCCGGCGATGATGATCTGGCTCGACGCCGCAGGCAGCACCGCCAAGGCTCCCAACGAGAACCTGGCCCGCGAGTCGATGGAGCTGTTCTCGCTCGGCGTCGGCAACTACACCGAGCAGGACGTACGCCAGGCCGCCCTCGCCCTCACCGGCTGGCGGCTGAACCGCGCCTCCGGCCAGGCCGTCTTCGCCCCGGGCCCGCACGCCGCCGGGCCGGAGACGATCCTGGGCAAAACCGCGTCCTTCGACGTCGACTCCTTCACCGATCTGCTGATGGCGCAGCAGGCGAACCCGCGCTTCATCGCGTCGCGCATGTGGTTTCGTCTCGCGTCGTCGAGCCCGGTCCCCGCCGACGTGCTCGCCCGCCTCACCGGCGCATACGGTTCGGGCCACGACCTGGCCGCTCTCGCGCGCGCCGTGTTCACCGATCCTGTGTTCATGAGCCCGGCCTCCGGTACGCTCTCGGCGCGGTATGCGCTGGTCAAGCAGCCGGTCGAGTACGTCGTCGGAGTGCTGCGCGCGCTGAGGATCACGCCGCCGGCCGACGGCGCGGCGAAGGAGTCGGCGATCCTGCGCGCGGCGCTGACCGGGATGGGCCAAGTGCCGTTCCTGCCGCCGAACGTCGGCGGCTGGCCCTCGGGCACGCCCTGGCTGACCACCGCCGCGACCCAGGCCCGCATCGTCTTCGCCGAGTGGGCCGCCACCGCCGGCGATCTCGGCCAGGTCGCCGACGCCGCCGCGGCCGACCGGATCGACGCCGTCGCGCACCTGCTCGGCATCGACGCCTTCTCCGACCGGACCAGGTCCGCGCTCGCGGACCTCGCCGCGAACCCGGCCGACCTGGTCGGGCTCGCGCTGCTCAGTCCCGAGTACGCCGTCAACTGAGGCCGTCAACCAGGCCCGGCCGAACCGCGCCGGGCCGCGAGGCCAGGACCAGGACCCGCCATGGACACGCTCACCCGCCGCAAGTTCCTCCTCGCCTCCGGGGTCACCGGCGCCGCCGCGCTCGTCGGCGGGGCGGGCGCGATCACCTGGAACGAACTGCACTCCGCTGCGGCCAAGGACCCGCTGCCGCAGGGCGCGGGAATCCTGGTGCTGCTCACCCTCTACGGCGGCAACGACGGCCTGAACACGGTCGTCCCGGCCGCCGACCCCGTCTACCGGAGCGCCCGGCCCGACCTGGCCTACCAGCAGCACGAGGTCCTCGACCTCGGCGAGGGCCTCGGGCTCAACCCCTCGATGACCGCGATGCACGACCTGTGGACCGGCGGCAGGCTGGCGATCGTGCGTGGCGTCGGCTACCCGCAGCCGAACCACAGCCACTTCGTCTCGATGGACATCTGGCAGACCGCCTCGCCCACCGAGCCGTCGACCTCCGGCTGGCTCGGCCGCTGGCTCGACGCGCAGCCCGACGACCAGCTGCGTGCCCTGCGCGCGGTCTCCCTCGGCGGAGTCCTGCCGCCGCTGCTGGCCGGCACGAAGACCGCGGGCTCGGCACTGCCGCTTGGCCGCTTCGCCGTCCCGAAGGGCGCGGCCGGATCGGCCCTGCAAGCGCTCGGCCATTCGTCCGCGCAGGACTGCCCCAACGCGGCCTACGCGGCGCGCGACACTGCGGATCTGTTCACTGTGGCCAGTGCGTTCGGCCCGAGCCTGTCGGCGCGCGGCGGCGCGTCCAGCGCGGCGGGCAAGGGCGCGGCCGCCGGCAGCTTGGCCCAGCAGCTGGACATCGTCGCGAGCTGCATCGAGTCGTCCGTGCCGACCCGCGTGTACGCGGTGAGCCTGGGCGGTTTCGACACCCATTCGGCGGAGAAGGGCACGCAGAGCACGCTGCTCAAGGAGGTCTCCGACGCGCTCGGCGCCTTCCAGCAGCGCATCTCCGCCGGTCCGCGGGCGAAGGACGTCGTGCTGGTCGCCTACTCGGAGTTCGGCCGGCGCGTCGCCGCCAACGCCAATCAGGGCACGGATCACGGCACGGCGGGACCGGTCTTCGTGCTCGGCGATTCGGTGCGCGGCGGATTCGTCGGCGAGCAGCCGTCGCTGAACGACCTGGACGCCGGGGATCTGAAGTTCCACACCGACTTCCGCTGCGTCTACGCCACCGTGCTCGACCGGGTCCTCGGCGTCGATCCGGCGTCCGTGCTCGGAGGCTCCTTCCCCGCCCTGTCGTTCGTCTGAGCACTGACGAAGCCGGGTCCGGACCCCGGAAGGGCCGTAAAGAGAGGGCGGCTTCGCGCCACGGGGGGAGCGCGAAGCCGCCGGGACGCGGGTGATCAGGCCACGTCCGGAGGTGGCCCGCCACGGGGGGAGCGGGCACTGCCTCAATGTTGAACATTCTAACGCGTCAGTGGCCTTGGCGGAAGTGCGCCCCGCGATCCGCCCCTCGCGCGCCCCGTGCGCCGGGGTCGCACCGCAGGTCGCGGCCGATACGAGTGCCGACACGAGCGTCGGCATCGGCCGCCGCGTGGTCAACGCCCAAGAGGCCTACGCCGCGTCCTACCCGCTTTTCAGCCCACCAATCGCAGAACACTGCGCAATCCGCGCTCGCCGGTGCGCGGCTCGGACGGCAGGATCAGGACTCGAAGTCCGCAGGCGGCCGCGCCGCCGTCGCGGGCCGGGTTGTCGCCGACCATGAGTGTGCGCCGCGGGTCCGCGCCGAGGTCGGCGCAGGTCTTCAGGAACATCCGCGGATCGGGCTTCTCGCAGCCGAGCTGGTACGAGAGCGCGTATGCGCCGACCGCGCCGCCGAGCCCCGCGGCCTCGAAGTCGCGGCGCAGATCCCAGCAGATGTCGCTGACCACGCCCACCGGCACGCCGCGGGCGGCCAGTTCCCGCAGCACCGGCGCGGTGTCGTCGTACGGGAACCAGTTCTCCCGCGCGAGCACCGCCTCGTATGCGACGTCGAAGATCCCGGCCAGCGCCGGCACCTCGCCGAACCAGACCCGCGTCGCTTCGAGGTGCTGCTCCTCGGAGCTGTCCCGGCCCTCCTGCGCCGCGAGCACGTGCGGCAGCGAGGCGGCGTCCCGCACCCGGCGCGCCACCGCCTCGACGTCGAGGTCTGCGACGTCCAGCCCGGCGGCCGACCACACCCGGCGCAGGAAGACGTCGGTGGGCACCATGCGGAACAGCGTGTTGGCGAAGTCGAACAGCACCGCCTCGATCGGCGGGACCGGGCCGTCCAGTTCCTGCTCGGGAACCTCGACGGCGGTCGGCAGGCTGAAGAGATGGGTGCGCATGGCGTCCAGTCTCCCTCACCGCGATGAGCGGCGATCTTCGGCCCGGTGTACTGCGGTGTACGGCGACGCGGCGGATGTATGAGGTGTTTGAGCCGTGGGGCCAGGGTCGTGACGCCTGCCGCGCACGCTCGCCGCGTTGTCGGACCGTTCCCGGACAACCCACCTGGGAACAGCGCTCCGCGTCCCCGTCGGGCGGCGTTCACGAGGCCCCGCCATGATGGACCCATGGCCGACCTGGCGCGCCGTGACCGCCGAGCGCGTGGATCGGTGCGCCTGAAGGCCGCGCTGAAGGCCGCAGTCCGGAGCGTGTGGGACTACGTGCGCAACGCGCCCGCCACCTTCTCCTGGCTGGCCGCCCTGCTCGTGACCACTGTCGTGATGAACCAGTTCAGCCCGCAGTTCCGGCACCGCTTCGTGCTGCACCGCTCGACCAATCTGCACGAGCTGTCGCACAATCCCGTACGCGTGCTGATCTCCAGCGCACTGTGGATCGACGGCGGGCACTGGTGGCCGTACCTGTTCCTTTACACCGTCTTCCACGCGCCGGCCGAACGCTGGCTCGGCACCGCGCGTTGGCTCGCCGTGGTGGTCGTCTCACACGTCGGCGCGACGTACATCAGCCAGAGCGTCGTCTACTACGACATCCGGCATGGCACGGCCCCGTCGTCCGCAGCTTTCATCCCGGACATCGGAGTCAGCTACGCGCTCGCCGGGGTCGAGGGCGTGCTCACTTTCTTGATCGCGTCGCCGTGGCGCTATCTCTACGCCGCAGTACTGATCGTCTTCTACGGCGATCCCGTGCTGCGCAACAGCGGCTACACCGCATTCACCGATATCGGGCACTTCACGGCGCTGTTACTCGGGCTGGCCTGCTTCCCGCTGACCCGCGGCAGGCCGGGGTCCGTCGACCCGCTGGTCAGTGCGCGTGCGGCGTGGGCGTCGCTTCGCTCAGGCTGAGCGTGCGGGCCGTGCGCCGCTCGCTGAAGCCGTAGGCGAAGGCCGCGATCGCCGCCGCCGCGACGAGCGGCACCGCCAGGCCGGCCCGGTGCGGCACGCCGGCTCCCCACAGCCCGGTGACCAGCGCGGAGCCGAACAGGAAGCCCACGTAGTTGAAGATGTTCAGCCGGGCCACCGCCACTCCCGTCTCCGCCGGGTCGAGCCGGCCCGCCGCGGTGAAGCACAGCGGGGCCATCACCGAGATCCCGAGGCCCACCACGGCGAACCCGAGCAGCGCGACCAGCGGGCCGGGCGCGGCCGCCGAGATCAGGAAGCCCAGCGCCGCGATCGCCGCCCCGGTCCGGCCGACCGGTACGCCGCCGTGTCGCTCGGTGAGCCGGTCCCCGGCGAAGCGTCCTGCCATGAACGGCACCGCGTAAGCGAAGTAGACGATGGTGATCTGCCAGCCGTGGCCGTGCAAGCCGTCCTGGATGTAGAGGCCGCCCGCGCTGGAGACCGTCGAATCGGCAAAGTAGGCCAGTGCCATCACCGCGCACACGGCCAGCATCGGCCGCCATGCGATGGCCGGCGGCCGACCGGTCGCCTCGTCCACGGCCACCGTCTCGTCCTTGACGCCTTGAAGCAGGAATCGGCCCACCGCGAGCAGCGCGACGACCACGGGCACGCTCGCCGCGATGTAGAAGACGAGCAGCGAGGTATGCGTGTTGGTGGCCAGCGTCGCGGCGGCCGAGCCGATCGCCGCGCCGAAGGCCCACACGCCGTGGAAGGACAGGATGATCGACCGGCCGTAACGCCGCTGGAGCGCCACCGCCTGCATGTTCGTCGTCGCGTCCACGCCGCCGATCGCCGCGCCGAACAGCAGCATGAACGGCAGCGCCGCGCCGAGCGAGTGCCCGGCCCCGATGCCGATCACCGCGGCCGGAACCAGCAGCTGTGAGACGCGCAGCACGACGCGCGAGCCGAACCGGCCGACCAGGGCCCCGGCCGCCAGCGAACCGAGCGCCGCGACGACCAGCGTGACGGCGAGCACCTCGGCCACCGCCGAGTCGCCGATGTGCAGCCGCTTCTCCAGGGTCGGGATCTCGCTGGTGAGCGCGATCAGCGAGAAGCCCTGCGCGCCGAAGGCGACGAACAGCGCGCCGCGCGCCCGCCGCAGGCCCACGTCGATGCCGCTCACGGTCCGCTCGCCCTCCGCCCGTGCGTCCCCGCCATCCGACCGGTCGGTCTGACGGCGCTGTTGGGGCAGCGTAAGAGTCGTGCGCGGAGCTTGCAAAGGGGCGGGCCGAAAAATATGACCCGATGTTCAGGTTTTCCCGTGCGCGCGGGCGATCGATATCGAACGGAGACGTTCCGGCGGAACAGCGCTGGCCGCGCCGCCGTCCAAGGTGCGCGAAGTGCGGCATCGGGCCGCGCGGCGATGGATGTAGAGGGCGGGGCGCATATTCATGCGGCTACGAAAGACGTATCGCGCGGACGTGGTGCCGAGGCGGCGGCTGGTCGGTGCGGGGACGGGGCTGGTCGCGCTTTTGATCGCGGCGCCGCTCGCGTTGAGCGCGTGCAGCGGGAGCACGAGCAACTCGGCGTCGACATCCGACGCGCAGGGCCGCGCGGCGGCGGGCGCACCCGGTCCGGCTGCGCAGGGCGGCCAGGCCCAGGCGAACAGCGGCTCGGCGGCCAATGGCAGCCCGATCAAACTGCCGAGCCGGAGCCTGATCATCACGGCCGGGCTTCAGGTGAAGACGGACGACGCCGCGGCCGCAGCGCAGCGCGCGCAGATCATCGCCCAAAACGCGGGAGGCTACGTCGCGGGGGAGTCGATCGGCTCGGGATCGCAGGCCATGCCTTCCACCACGCCGTCGGCGATGACTGACAGCTCGTCGGGCGGCGCGGCGGTCCAGGATCAGGGGTCTGCTCCGGCCGCACTCCCCGACGTGACCGGAGCGTCCGACAGCACGCAGGCGCTGCTGGTCCTGCGCGTACCGCCGCAGAGCGTCGATTCGGTGCTCGGCGCCTTGGCGGGCAAGGGCTCGGTCACCTACCAGAGCCGGACCGCGACCGACGTGACCGGCCAGGTCGCCGATGTCGAGAGCCGGGTGAGCTCCGCGCGTGCCGCGATCGCGGAACTGCGGACGCTGATCGACAAGGCGGCCTCGATGAACGACCTGATCGCGCTGGAGCAGGCGCTGGCCCAGCGCGAATCCGACCTCGAATCCCTGGAGTCGCAGCAGGCTGCGCTGGCCGATCAGGTGCAGTACGCGACGATCACGGTCGGGTACTATTCCCAAGGCGCCCCGGCGGCGCCGCCTGCGGTGCACACCGGGTTCATGCGAGGCCTGACGGCCGGCTGGCACGGGTTCCTGGCCGTGGTGCGCGCCTTGCTGGTCACGATCGGCTGGCTGATCCCGTACGCGGTGGTCGTCGTGGTCCTCTGGTGGCCGGTGCGTCGGCTGGTGCGCTGGTCGAAGACGCGGCGCGGCCCGCGAACGCCCGTCCTCGCGGCTTCCGAGCCCTCCGAATCCCCAGCCCCATCCGGGGACTGACGGTCCTGCCCGGTGTGTCCGGCTCGGGTTTCCGCCGAGTCGGACACACCGGGCTCCCAGTCGCGTCAGGCCGGTATCAGTAGTCGAGCGTCAGGTACCACTGCTGGTTGGCACCGCCGTTCGACGGCCACTGGATCACCGTCGCGTTCTCCTGCGTCGAGGCGCCGTTCACGTCCGCGAGCATCCCGCTGTTGTGGTTCACCAGCGTGTATGCGCCGTTCCCGGCCGGTGTGAGCGACCACTGCTGGTTCGCACCGCCGTTCGCCGACCACTGGTCGAGCTGCGTGCCCTGCGTGGTCGAGTTGTTGGGCACCTCCAGCAGCAGTCCGCTGTTCACGTTCAGCAGCGTCCAGTAGCTTCCGGACGCGCCCGGCCGCCACTGCTGGTTGAGCCCGCCGTTCGGCACCCACTGGAGCAGCAGACCGCCATTCGACGTGGACCCTCCCGAGATGTCCGCGAGCATCCCGCTGTTCTTGTCGACCAGCGTGTACGTGGCGTTCGGCTCCGGGATCGCGACCAGCTGCCACTGCTGGTTCGCCGCGCCGGCGGCAGGCCACTGAATCACCGCGGCGCCCGCCGAGGCCGAGTCGCCGGTCACGTCGGCGACCATCCCGCTGTTCTCGTTCGTCAGCGTGTAGTAGCCGGTGCCTGTGCCGACGACCGACCAAGCCTGGTTCGCGCCGCCGTTGTCGGACCACTGGTCGAGCTGCGTGCCCTGCGCCGTCGAGCTGCTGGGGACGTCGAGTGCCAGACCGCTGGCCACGTTCACCAGCTTGTCGTAGCCGTTGTGCTCCCCGAGCAGCTGCCACTGTTGTGATCCGGCCGCAGCCTGAGCCGACTGCACGATCAGTGCGCCTGACGACGTCGAGCCGCCGCTGACCGCCAGTGCGAGCCCGCTGTTGCGGTTGAGCAGTTGGTAGGTGGCCGCCACGGGAGCCCCGCCGTTGGCGCCGCTGCCGCCGACGGGAGTGATCGACAGGTTGTCGAACTGGTCGGTCTGCCAGCCGCCGATGCCGAGCCCGACCTGGCCCGCCGGGTATGAGGAGTCCGACGCCGAGCCGACCGTGGTCCCGTCGATCGCCGCGGTCAGTGTCGAGCCGCTGGCCGTGAGCGCGAGATGGTGCCAGGTGCCCGTTCCGGGGGCCGCGACCGTCCCACTCGCGAGCGTCGTCAGGGTTCCGCCATACGTGTTCTTCACGATCGACCAGGCGCCGGCCGAGGACAGCTGAAGGTAGTAGGCCTTGATCCCGGCGACGGAGAACGGGTGCTGCGTGTTGACCCGCGCCAGCAACTGCACCGATCCGGCCTGCTCCATCAGCGCGTCCGCCGCGACCGTGTAGTCGGTCCAGCTCAGGTCGCCGAGCGTGGTGTACGGGTTCGCCGGGTTGTCCCAGTTGACCGGAGCCTGCGCGGCCATCTGGCGCACGCACTCGCCGGAGCGGCCGGTGCACGGCTCCGCCTGGAACGAGCCGTCCTGATCGGACAGGTAGGCGGGGGACTGGCCGCCGGCGGTCGAGTCGAAGGAGTCCGAGTACGGAAGCGCGAGCGAGGCCTTGGCCGGCGGCTGCGCGGTGCCCTTGCCCTGGCCGGTCGTGGTGGTCACGGTGTAGACGTAGCCCGGCTGGAGGGTGAGCGTGTACGAGCCCGATGACGGCGTCACGTCGCTCGCGTGCACCAGGTACGTAGCAGGGTTATTCGACGCCAGGTCGGTCGACCAGACGTGCACGGCGCCGGCGGACAGCCCGCCGGTCACCGAGAACGTCACAGTCTGCGCGGCGCTCGCCGTGGTCGTCTCCAGGATCGTCGAGTAGTCGGTGCCGTCGGTGGACTTGAGCGTCACGTACGAGCCGTTCGACTCGGCGCCGCCGAGATAGCCGCTGCCGGTGTCGAGGAACCGCCAGCCGGGCGCGGTGAACTGGGTCACCTGCGCGGTCGCCCAGGTCTCCGCGCCGATGTCGTACCAGCCGGACCAGGGCGAGTTCGCGACCATCAGACCGGTCGTCTCGTAGCCGAGGTTCGCGTAGATCCCGGCGGCCAGCGGCCAGTTGATGTACGCGGTCATCTTCGCGTCCGTATAGCCCCGGGTGATCGAGCGGATCAGCGCTGGAGCACCGGAGTCCTCGTCCTGCGAGCCGTTCTCGCTCGCCCACAGCGGCTTCCCGGTCGCCAGCGCGTTGCTCGTGGTCGAGCACGTCGTCGCGGCCCCGCCGTCGCCGCCGCAGGGGTAGTGCGCGCCGATGACGTCCACCGAAGCGGCGAAGGCCGAGTTGGTCTGCACGTCGTTGGCGATCGACCAGTCGGAGTCGGCGCCGACGATCTTCACCGAGGAGTAGCCGCTGGAGTCGAGGGTCGAGCGCAGCTGCTCGTACCAGGAGATGTTGTACCCGCGCTCGTTCCAGCCGCCGAGGTAGTCGACGGTCAGGCCGTGCGACGCTGCGCAGCCGAGCCAGGAGACCAGGTAGTTGATGGTGGCGGTGGTCCAGAAGGTGCTGCCGACCCAGCCGGGCGCGCCCCAGGCCAGCCCGTACAGCTTGATGCCCGGGTTGCGCGCCTTGGCCTGCTCCATCAGCCACCACTCGTAGCCGGTGGTGCAGTCGACGCTGCCGCTGGTGTGCTCGATGCTTGACTCCGAGCCGTCGGTGGAGTTGGTGTCGCCGCCGATCTCGACCTTCAGGATCTGCAAGGCCGCGCCGTAACCGGGTTTGAACAGGTAGTCGAGAATTTGGCTGCGCTCGGGTTCGGGGTAGTCGATCAGGAGTCTGCTGTTGCCGCCGCCACCGCTGATCGCGCCGATGCCGTCGAAGGTGCGCCCGGCGGAGGTTCCGTCGACGGTGATCGAGGTGGTGGCCGCGTGCGCGGCGGAGGGGACGGCGACGAGCGTCGCGCCCGCCATACTCAGGGCGCTGATCGCGGTGAGGAACGCTGTGCGATGTGGGTTCGGTCGTGACTTCGTTGTCCGGTTCCGCATAGGGGGTCCTCATGTTCGGCTGAGAAACAAACGCAAAATGTCACATTCGCTCAACATTCTGCGCCAATACCGAACGCCCCCATGCGGGTTCTGTCAAGAGGGGGAACCGAGGCCCGGCAGCAGGGTCAGCGCCAGGTGCAGTTGCAGCCGGTCACGACCGCGGTCCAGGCTCAGGCCGCTGAGCCGCTCGATCCGCTCCAGCCGGTGGTAGAGCGTCTGCCGGTGGATGCCGAGCACCTGCGCGGTGCGCTGCGCGCTGCCCGCCTCGTCGAGGTAGACCTCTGCGGTGCGTGTCAGGTCGGAGCCGCCCTCCGCCAGCAGGCGGGCGACGCCCGGCGTGAGCATCGCTTCGCGCAAGGCCGCGTCCGTGCCCGCGCCCAGCAGCCGGTATACGCCCAACTCCGGCCACTCCAGTACTGTTCGGCTCTGCTGCGGCGCCGTACTGGCCCGATGCGCCGCCACGCGCGCGGCGATCCGCGCCTGTAGCCAACTCTGCCGTGCGTGTACGAGCCCTTCGACCGGACCGCCGATGCCCGCGACCGGTGTCGGTGCGTGCGATGCGGCCGGCGGGCCGGCCGACGCCAGTGCGGCGAAGGCCTGCCGGGTGACGCCGCGTGCCGCGGACAGGTCATCCGGTTCGGTCAGCGGGACGATGAACGTCGAGGCGTGCTCGCCCGAGCCGACCAGGATCGTGCGCGGAAGCCGCCACGCGTTCACGAACACCGGGTCGGACGTGCCCACCGCGCGCACCGAGATCACGGCGACCGCGCCGCCGGGGGACGGCGACCAGGACTCGGCGATCTCCTCCGCGGCCTTCGCGCGGGTCTCAGGGTACGTGGACAGCAGGTCGCCGACCTTCCAGCCGAGGTCGTCGCGCAGCCGCGAGCGCCGCGCCATCTCGATCCCGGCCCGCCCCGCCACCGCGAGCAGCGCCGGCAGCGGCGCCACACTGCTCTTTGCGAACCCCGCGTCGCCGAAGCCCGACTCGGGATCCTCCAGCAGCCACAGGTAGCCGTAGGTCACGGACTGCCAGCGCACCGGGACGCACAGCCGCCCGAGCAGCCCGCGCCCCGGATCCGGCGGAATGCGCACCGGACCCGCGGCGTGCGCGATGCCGTACGACTCGAAGTACTTGCGCACCTGCGGGGTCGAGCGGCGATGCATGATCGAGTCCTGCCGGACCGCGTCGCCCGCCCGATTGTGCGCGCTCACCGCGACCAGGTTGAACTCGCGGTCCTCCAGCGTCGCGGGCGCGCCGCAGACCAGCGCCGCCTCGTCCACCAGGTCCTGTAGGTCTGGCCCCATGCGCGCTCCCTCGCTGAGGGGATGTCCGAGACACGCCTGCCCGGATCAGACAAGTGTATGAGAAAATGGTGGATACGCTCGGACACGGGTATCTCGCCGGACGGTCGCCGTATTCATAGCGTGGGCAGCGCGGAGACCTCCGTCCCCATCCGTCCTCGACTCGCGCCCGCCGGAGGCAAGCAGTGCCCGTGCTCTCGACTCTCTTGCTGCGGGCCTCGCGAAGCCCGCGCGTGCGCCAGGCCGTGGTCGGCTTCCCGGTCACCCGGCGCGTCGTGGACCGGTTCGTCGCAGGAGAGAGCGTCGAGGCGGCGATCCGCACCGTGCGCGAACTGGCCGCCGACGGTCTGTACGCGACCCTCGACCACCTCGGTGAGGACACCCACGACGCCACGCAGGCCACCGCGATCCGGAACGCCTACGTCGAACTGCTCACCGTGCTGAGCCGCAACGGCCTGACCGGCTGCGCCGAGGTCTCGGTCAAGCTCTCCGCGCTGGGGCAGGGGCTGCCCGAGATCGGCGAGAAGCTGGCCCTGGAGAACGCCCGCGCGATCTGCGAGGCCGCCGAGGCGGTCGGCACCACCGTCACCCTCGACATGGAGGACCACACCACCGTCGACTCGACCCTGCGCATCCTGCGCGAACTGCGCCAGGACCACCCCTGGGTGGGCGCGGTGCTCCAGTCGATGCTGCTGCGCACCCCACAGGACTGCCGCGACCTCGCCCACTCCGGCTCGCGCGTCCGCCTGGTCAAGGGCGCCTACGCCGAGCCCGCCGAGGTCGCGCACACCCACAAGCCCGACGTCGACGCCGCGTACCGGCGCTGTGCCGAGATCCTGATGGCCGGCGGCGGCTACCCGATGATCGCCAGCCACGATCCGCGGATGATCGAGGTCGCCGGCTGGGCCGCCCACGCGGCGGGCCGCGTACGCGGGCAGTACGAATTTCAGATGCTTTACGGCATCCGGACCGACGAGCAGCGCCGGCTCGCGGGCAGCGGCGAGCGGGTGCGGGTGTACGTGCCTTTTGGTACGGATTGGTACGGGTACTTCATGCGCCGGCTCGCCGAGCGTCCCGCCAACGTCACGTTCTTCCTGCGCGCCCTGATCGGCCGCTGAGACCCGAATCGCAGCTGAACCACAGCTGAGCCCCGAACAGCGAAGGAGTGCCATGGACGCCGTAACGCAGGTCCCCGTCCCCGTCAACGAGCCGGCGCTCGGATACGGTCCGGGCAGTGCCGAGCGCGGCCGCCTGGAGCGTGCCCTCGGCGACCTCGCGGCACA
>NZ_DASYZI010000037.1:0-2143 GCF_035946395.1 Actinocrinis sp. | reverse complement strand
GACACCGGCCTGCTGCCGCTCTACGAGCAGATGCTCGTCATCCGCGGCACCGAGAAGGCCGCGCAGGATCTCTTCCTCGCCGGGCTGGTCAAGGGCACCACGCACCTTGCGGCCGGGCACGAGGCGGTCGCCGTCGGGGCGAGCGCGGCGCTGCGCCCCGACGACTACGTATTCGCCACCTACCGCGGCCACCACCACGCGATGGCGCGCGGCGCCGCGCCCGAGGCGTGCTTGGCCGAACTGATGAGCAAGGACACCGGGCTTTGCCGGGCAAAGGGCGGGTCGATGCACCTGACCCACGCGGCCGGGAACATGCTCGGCTCGTACGCCATCGTCGGCGCGCACCTGCCGATGGCCGTCGGCGCGGCGTGGTCGGCGCAGCTGCGCGGCAGCGGCCAGGTCGCGGTGGCGTTCTTCGGCGACGGCGCGACCAACATCGGGGCCTTCCACGAGGCGCTGAACCTGGCCGCAGTGTGGAAAGCACCGGTCCTGTTCATCTGCGAGAACAACCTCTACATGGAGTACACGCCGATCGCGTCGGTGACGGCGGTACCGAACCCGGCCGCCGACCGCGCTCCGGCGTACCAGATGTCGTCCGCAGTGATCGACGGCAACGACGTGCTGGTGGTGCGCGACACCGTGGCCGAGGCCGTGACGCGCGCACGCGCCGGTGACGGCCCGACGATCATCGAGGCCCGCACGTACCGCCACTTCGGCCACAGCCGCACCGACCCGGCGAAGTACCGCCCCGAGCAGGAAGTGCGCGAGTGGCTGGCGCGTGACCCGCTCATCCTCGCGCGGCGGCGGCTCGCCGGGTCGGGCGTATCCGAGGACGAATTGACAGAGGTCGAACAGAGAGCCGCGCAGATCGTGCGCGACGCGGTCGCGGCGGCGAAAGCGGCGCCCGAAGCCGATCCGGCACAGGCGGTCACGGACGTGTGGGCGGACGGAGGCGCGGCATGGCGAACCTGAAGGCCGCCGGCCTGACAGCCACGGATGTGATCCGCGCCGACGTATCGGCGAACACTGTCGGAGGTGCGGCATGACGGACCTGACGACCACGAACGCGGCCGGTGCGGACCTGTCGACGAGTGCTGTCACCACGTACCGTGAGTCGGTGGCGGAGGGGATAGCGCGCGAGATGCGCCGCGATCCCTGCGTCGTCTGCCTCGGCGAGGACATCGGCGCCGCCGGGGGCGTGTTCAAGACGACGGTCGGGCTGCTCGACGAGTTCGGGCCGCGCCGCGTCGTGGACACTCCCATCTCAGAGCTCGCCATCGCCGGCGCCGCGATGGGCGCGGCAATGACCGGCCTGCGCCCGGTCGCCGAGATCATGTTCTCCGACTTCCTGGCCTGCTGCTGGGACTACCTCGCCAACGAGATCCCGAAGGCGCGGTACATGACCGGCGGCCAGGTCACCGTCCCGCTGGTGATCCGCACGGCGAACGGCGGCGGGCTCGGCTTCGGCGCGCAGCACTCGCAGGCGGTGGAGAACTGGCCGCTGGCCGTGCCGGGGCTCAAGATCGCCGCGCCGTCCACGCCCGCCGACGTGGTCGGCCTGATGGCGTCCGCGATCCGCAGCGACGACCCCGTCGTCTTCTTCGAACACAAGGGCCTGTTCGCGAGCAAGGGCCCTGCCGCGCCGCCCGGCCACGTGGTCCCGCTCGGCCGGGCGGCGATCCGGCGCGCGGGCGCCGACGTCACGATCGTCGCGCTCGCCTCGACCGTGCCGCTGGCGCTGGCCGCCGCCGAGCGGCTCGCGACCGAGGACGGGATCTCGGCCGAGGTGCTCGACCTGCGCTGCCTCATCCCGCTCGACATGGCCTGCGTGCTCGCCTCGGTCGCCCGCACCTCGCGGCTCGTCGTCGTCGAGGAGAACCCCTACCAGGGCGGCTGGGGCGGCACCGTCGCCTCCGTCGTGGCGGACGAGGGCTTCGAAATGCTCGACGCCCCGATCCGCCGGCTGGCCGGGGCCTGCGTGCCGCTGCCGTTCGCGGACCGCCTTGAGGACGAGGTCCTGCCGAACGTCCGGACGGTGACCGACGCGGTGCGCCGGCTCGCCGCGTACTGATCCGCCCCGTTTCATTCCAACGCTGATTCAACGCTCTGTCTGATTCAACGCTCCGTCCGACTCCCTGCCCCG
>NZ_DASYZI010000036.1:0-8649 GCF_035946395.1 Actinocrinis sp. | reverse complement strand
TGTTCGTACTCACCCTGATCGTCAACTTCGCCGCGTCCGCGATCGTCGCGCGCAGCCGCTCCGGGTCCGTGAGCGAGGCCTGAGATGAGTCAGACCCCTGTGACCTCCGAGGCGTTCCCGCAGGCCGCCGTTCCGCAGCCGGCGCAGCCGAACGAGACAGCACAGCCGAACGAGACAGCGCAGGCAAACGAGGCAGTGCGGACGAGCGAAACCGCGCCGCCCACCGGGGCGACGCCGCCGGGCACGACGGTCGTCCGGGTGACCGCGGAGCCGGGCGAGCCGGAGCGCCGCCGCCGCACCGGGGGTGTGCGCGGCAGCGACATGCTCGCCGTCCTCGGCGCGCTGGCCGGCTCGGTCAGCTTCACCTTCCTGCTGTTCACTCAACTGGCCCCGTTCGACGGCATCATCGGGTTCGTCGTCGTCTCGTACGCGATGTTCCTGGTCTTTTACACCTTCCTGGTCGCGCTCGATGAGGACTGGCCCACGGTGCGCGACCGGATCGCCTCGGCGATCGCGCACAGCATCGCGCTGCTGCTGCTCGTCGCGCTCACCGACGTGATCGTCTACGTCGTGTCGCAGGGTCCGCAGGCGCTGCGCCACCTGAACTTCTTCACCGACGACCTGCGCGCCGCCGGGCCGCTGGCGCCGCTGACCGTCGGCGGTGTGCGGCACGCGATGGTGGGCACGCTCGAACAGATCGGCATCGCGCTGGCCATCACCGTGCCGCTCGGCCTGCTGTGCGCGGTCTTCCTCAACGAACTGCCGGGCCGCTTCGCCCGCTTCGTGCGCACGATCGCCGACGCCGCGACCGCGCTGCCGTCCATCGTCGCGGGGCTCTTCATCTACGCGGCGCTGATCATCGGTGTGCAGGTCGGGCCGGTACACGTGCAGATCGAGAAGGGCGGCCTGGCCGCGGGCCTGGCGCTGAGCGTCATGATGCTGCCGATCATCATCCGCGCCGCCGACGTGGTGCTGCGCCTGGTGCCCGGCTCGCTGAAGGAGGCCTCGTTCGCGCTCGGCGCCGGGCAGTGGCGCACCGTCTGGACGGTCACCCTGCCCACCGCGCGCTCCGGCCTGGCCACCGCGGTGATCCTCGGCAGCGCACGCGGCCTCGGCGAGACCTCGCCGGTGCTGCTGACCGCCGGCTACAACACGTACACCAACTCCGATCCGCGGCACGGCCCGCAGACCTCGCTGCCGCTCGCCGTCTTCAAACTGGTCACCTCCGGAGAGCCGCTGCAAATCCAGCGCGCGTACGGAGCGGCGACCGTGCTGATCCTGGTGGTGATCGTCCTGTTCGCCATCGCGCGCGTCATCGGCGGGCGCGGGCCGGGCCACGTGACCCGGCGCGGGCAGCGCGCCCGCACCCGCACGTCCGCCCGTGACCTCGAACGCATCCTCGCCCGGCGGACCCCGTACCCCGTGCAGGCCCAGTACCCCGCGCAGGCTCAGTACCCCGCGCAAGCCCAGTACGCCGTTCAACCCGAGACCGGGAGCAGTCCGTGAGCCGAATCAGCGCCCTGCTCGCCGTCCTCGCGATGGTCGCCGCGACCGTCGTCGGGGCGTCCCCCGCGCTGGCGGCCGACGCGCCGTACGTACCGGTCTCCGGTGCCGGCTCCACCTGGAGCGAGAACGCGATCATCGACTGGTCCAGCAACGTGCAGCAGTACCGCATGCAGATCAACTACTCGGGCACCGGCTCCTCGGACGGCCGCAACCAGTTCAAGAACCACACGGTCGACTTCGCCGTCTCCGAGATCCCGTACGGCGTCACCGACAACGGCGTGTACGAGCCGCCGCCGACCCGGCCCTACGCCTACATGCCGATCGTGGCCGGCGGCACCTCGTTCATGTACCACCTCGACGCCGGCGGGCAGCAGATCAGCAACCTGCGGCTGTCCGGCAAGACCATCGCGGACATCTTCACCGGCAACGTGACGATGTGGAACGACCCGGAGATCAAGGCGGACAACCCCGACATCTCACTGCCGCCGCGCCAGATCGTCCCGGTGGTGCGCGGCGACGGCTCCGGTACCACCGCTCAGCTCACGCTCTGGTTGTCCAAGCAGTACCCGGCGATCTGGAACGCCTACTGCGCGAAGGCCGGCCGCGCCAGCAACCCCTGCGGGACCACCTCCTTCTACCCGGTGATCTCCGGCAGCGACTTCATCGTCAAGTCCCTGTCGACCGGCGTGTCGGGATACGTCGCGCAGCCGACGAGTGAGGGCTCGATCACGTACGTCGAGTACTCCTACGCGCGCAACGCGAACTTCCCGATCGCCAAGATGCTCAACGCGGCGGGCTACTACACGTCGCCGACGGCGCAGAACGTTGCCGTGGCACTGCTCAACGCGGGGATCAATTCGGACCTGACGCAGGACCTGCACCTGGTGTACACGGACACCGATCCGCGCACGTATCCGCTGTCCAGCTACAGCTACATGATCATTCCGACCACCACCGGGGCGCCGATCACCACGGACAAGGGCCGGACGCTCGGCGCCTTCGCCTACTACTTCCTGTGTCAGGGCCAACAGGACGCCGACCGGCTCGGCTACTCGCCGCTGCCGATCAACCTGGTGAAGGCCGGCTTCGACCAAGTGCGCCGCATCCCCGGCGTCAACGTGCAGAGCATCAACGTCGCCAACTGCAACAACCCGACCTTCTCCACCAACGGCACCAACACCCTGGTGGCGAACGCGCCGATGCCGCCGGCCTGTGACAAGCAGGGGTCGACGCAATGCGCGCCGGGCCAGGGTCTGGGTGACAACCCGGGTTCGGGATCGGGCTCCGGGTCCGGCTCGGGTTCCGGCTCCGGGTCCGGCGGTGCCGCCGGGGGAGCGGGTTCCGGCGCGTCCGGGGGCGCGGCCGGCTCCGGCTCGGCCGCGGGCGGGGCCGGGGGAGCGGCCGGAGGTGCGGCCGGCGGCTCCTCCGGGATCAACCCGGACACCGGGTTGCCCAACGGCGGCGGCGCGGCGGGTTCCGGCGGTGCGGGCACCACCGGGGGCAACGGGAACGCCATCGCGCAGAGCATCGAGGTCGGCGACGGCATCGACAGCGGCTTCGAACACGTCCTGATGGGCCTGGCCGCCGCGCTGCTGCTGGTCGCCACGGTCGGTCCGCCGCTGCTCTCCCGCGTCCTGAACCGGCGGAAGCAGTCGTGACCAGGGCGACCGGCGCCGGGACCGGCAGGAGGCGGCGAGCCGTGTTCACCGTCGCACGGCTGCGCCTGTTCTCCGGGTTGTTCGCCATCGCCGTATCGCTCACCGGCCTGGCCGGCCCCGCCGTCGCCGCGATCGCTTCCAGCGACGGCACGGGCGGTCCTGCCGCCGCGTCCGCCTCGGGATCCGGCTCCGCCGTCACCGTCTCCGGCAGCGGCGCCTTCGCCGGCCTGAAGGTGACGGTCAGCCAGACCAGGAACCTCATCGACCAGGTCATCGACATCACCTGGACCGGCGGCGCGCCCACCTTCCAGGGCGGCCAGGTCTTCGGCGTCAACTATTTGCAGATCATGGAGTGCTGGGGCGACGACCCGTCCGGCCCGGACCGCACCCAGTGCGAGTTCGGCGCCTACGCCGGGGACTCGCGCGGCGGCGCGTACGTCGCCTCGCGCCAGGTCACCTACGGCGCCTCGCCGATCGACCCGATCGAGCCGATCAAGCTGCCGCCGGGCGCGCAGGGCAGCCTCAACGTGCCGTTCAAGTCCGTCACCGGGGACACCTGGAAAGACGGCCCGAACCCGTTCTTCGACCAGAGCTCAAGCAACGAGATCCCGTTCGCGCTGACCACCTCGGACGGCACCGGCCAGACCTTCTTCGAGACCCCGACGGTGACTCAGGCCCCCGGCCTGGGCTGCGGCGAGGCGATCACGGACCCGAAGACCCACCAGAGCGCGCCGCGCGGCTGCTGGCTGGTGATCGTGCCGCGGGACAACCACGAGGTGGACGGTACCGTCCGGCGCGGCGTGACCACCCAGAACGGCCTGGTCTCCTCGCCGCTGAGCATGACCAACTGGGGCAACCGGATCGTGGTGCCGCTCGGCTACCAGCCGGTCGGCAACGCCTGCGCGATCGGCGCGGCCGAGCGGCCGACCTCCGGTGACGAGCAGATAACCGAGGCGATGACGCAGTGGCAGCCCGCCCTGTGTCTGCACACCAGCGCGGTCTACGGCTATTCGCAGCTCACCGATGACACCGTCCGCTCCGAACTGACCTCGCCCGACCCCGGCCTGGTGTTCGTCTCCCAGCCGCTGGCGGCCGGCGGCCTGCCGGCGACGAAGAAACCGCTCTACGCCCCGGTCGCGCTGTCCGGCCTGGCCATCGCCTTCAACATCGAGAGCCAGTCCTCGTTCAGCGCCCCAGACCCGGTTCGGCAGCGCAACGGCGTACGGATCACCAGCATCAACCTCAGCCCGCGGCTGGTGGCGAAGCTGCTGACGCAGTCGTACCGGGGCGGTGTGGTGCCCGGCGCCACCGACGTGAACGGCAATCCGGCCGACCTGACCACCGACCCGGACTTCCTCGCGCTGAACCCCGATTTCAGACAGCTGACGTTCAGCTCGGGCATTTCGAGCATGCTGGTGCCGGAGTTCCCGTCGGACGCCACCGCCGAGCTGTGGGCCTGGATCAACGCGGACCCCGGCGCCCGCAAGTTCCTCGACGGCACGCCCGATCCGTGGGGCATGAAGGTCAACCCGAGCTATCTCAACCTGCTGCTGCCACGGCCCGACTTCCCCAAGGACGACCCGGCCTGCCAGACCTTCCCGGCGCCCGAGACGCCGCTGTGCACCCTCGACTGGTTCCCGTACGCCAGCACGATGCACGCCGGCGCCCGCGCGGCCGGCCGGGGCGACCTGCTGCTGCGCACCACCTGGGCCTTCGGCAGCAACCCGGCGACGTGGGGCCCCACCCCGGCCGAGCCCGAGGGCCTGCGCGCCGTGATCGCCGTCTCCGACGTGGCCACCGCCACCCGGGACGGCCTGCCGATGGCGAGCCTCTGCGACGACTCCGGGGCCGACTGCGTCAGCCCGACCTCCGGCAGCCTGCTGGCCGGCGCCGCCGCGATGGCGGCCAGCGGCGTGCCAGGAGTCGTCGTCCCGGTCCCGGCCGACGTGCCTAAGGGCGCTTATCCGCTCACCACACTCACCTACGCGGCCACGGTCCCCAGCGAACTGTCGACCGCGGCGGCCAAGGACTACGCCGCGCTGCTGCGGTACGCCGTCGGTCCCGGCCAGGCCACCGGCAACGAGCCGGGCCAGCTCCCGCTCGGCTACGTGCCGCTGCCGCAGGCCATGCAGCAGCAGACACTCGCGGCGGCGAACACGATCCTGGCCGTCGCCAACCACGTGCCCTCGCCGTCCCCGAGCCCGATCGCCAGCAACGGCGAGGGGATCACGGTCACCGTCACCGGAACCGGCGGCGGTTCCTCGTCGATCGGCGGCATCGGCCCGGTGACGCAGCCCGGTGCGAGCGCGCCCCCGCACGCATCGGTCTCGCCCGCGCCGTCCGCGAAGATCCTGACCGCTTCGCCAATGGCCACCGCGACCGGCGCCGCGAGCAGAGGCCGTACGGCCGCGCAGCCGCTCGGCGCCATCCGCTACGTGCTGCTGGTCGCGCTGTTGCTCGGCGGCGTCGCGGTCGCCGCCGGACCTGGCCTGACCAGGCTGTCGCGCTCGTCACGGCTCTCCGCGCTGCTGCGCAGGTGAGCCGCTGCGGCGCGCCCGCGGGTTCCCCACGCCCGCGGTCCGGCGCCGCGGCCCTATACGCACGCCGGGCGACCGCCCGGTGTGTCGCCCCCAGGAAGGAATCAAACAGTGAAGAGTTGGAAGCGGGCACTCGCCGCGGCGGCGGGCCTCGCGCTCGTCGGCGGCGTGACCGCGGCCGGCCCGGCGCAGGCGGACCCCAGCGGTCCGCCGACTTTCCGCCAGCTGGCGGGCGTCGGCTCCGACACCACGCAGGGCGTGATGAACGGCCTGTCCAACGTCATCACCGACAGCGCTGGCAACAAGCTGATCGGTTCTTATGACGCGACCGGCTCGGCCACCATCGCGACCCAGTCTGCGACGGCGTGCTCGGCCCTCGCGCGGCCCAACGGCTCGGGCGCCGGTCGTACCGCGCTGCTCAACTCGCTACAGGCCAACGACGGCTGCCTCCAGTTCTCGCGCTCCTCAAGCCTGAACCTGGCCGCCGCCACCCCCGGTCTGACCTACGTGCCGTTCGCCACCGACGCGGTCTCGTACGCGGTCACGGCGAACAGCAACATCCCCAAGACCCTGACGCTCACGCAGGTGCAGGCGATCTACCACTGCGACCCGAACTTCGTGGGCACCGGGCCGAACTACGCGATCACCGTGATCCTCCCCCAGGCCGGCTCGGGTACCCGCGCCTTCTGGGAGAGCACCATGGGCATCCTGGACTCCGACGTGGTCGCGGGTAAGTACCCGTGCATCATCGACCACAAGAACGGCGTGATCATCGAGGAGCACGACGGCCGGGTCCTGGACGACAACTCCATCGCCCCGTTCTCGATCTCGCAGTACATCGCGCAGAGCGAGAACACCATCCCCGACCTGCGCGGCAAGGCGGTCCTCGGAGTCATCGACGGCTTCACCCCGTCGGTGATCAACAACAGCTTCGAGATCTCCCGCAGCGTGTACAACGTGATCCCGACCTCGCAGATCGCCAACGCGCCGTACAGCACGGTGTTCGTCGGCTCGACCTCGGCGATCTGCCAGCAGACCGCGCTGATCAACACCTACGGCTTCGCGGCCAACCCCAACTGCGGCAGCACGTCGCAGCACACCCCGTAAGCCCGTCCCCGGACACACTTCACCCCTGAAGGAGAGCAGTACTGTGTTCAAGCACAGCGTCCTGCGCTCGGCCGCGGCCGGACTCGCGACTCTGGTCGCCGCCGCCACGGTGAGCGTACTGTCGGCCACGGCGGCGAACGCCGCGGTCGTCGGCACGCTGACGACGTCCCAGGCCAACGGCCTGGACACGTCGGCGTTCAGCCTCAGCACCTCGGCTGCCTGCCCCGGCGGCACCAACCTGTCGATCCTGCTGACCGGCACCGGGTTCCCGGCCGCCGGTGTCAACGCGGTCGGCAACACCGCTCAGTCGATCTACCAGACGAACGCCAGCGGCGGTCTGGTCGTGCCGCTGACCGAGACGATGCGCCAGTACGCCAGCGACAACGGCGTCAGCACACTGTCCGGCCGGTACGACTTCGACCTGATGTGCCGCAACACGTTCGGTACCACCTCGCTCGGTGACTTCACCGGCTCCATCTGGTTCACCGACAACACGCACTGGCAGAACACCGACCCGAACGCCGCGACCGCGACCAGCACCACGGTGACCGCCGCTCCGGCGAGCCCCGCGACTGCCGGAACCTCCGTGACGTTCACCGCCACCGAGACCCCGGCGACCGCGGGTTCCGTCCAGTTCAGCGACGGCACCACCGCGCTCGGCGCCGCTGTGGCGGTCAACGCCGGCGGCGTGGCGACCTTCACCACCAGCACGCTGGCGGCCGGGTCGCACTCGATCACGGCGGCCTTCACCCCGAGCGGCACCGGTTTCACCGGCTCGACCTCCACCGCGCTGGCCTACACGGTCAACCCGGCGGCGGCCACCCCGACGACCACGGCGCTCGCGGTCAGCCCGGCCAACACCGCCGCGCAGTTCTCCACCGTCTCCCTCACCGCGACGGTCTCGCCGACCGCGGCCGCGGGCACGGTGCAGTTCAGCGACGGCACGACCGCCCTCGGTTCGCCGGTGACGGTCTCGGGCGGCTCGGCCACCCTCAACACCAGCACGCTGGCGGTGGGCAGCCACTCGTTCACCGCGACGTTCACCCCGTCGAACGCGACCGCTTACGTGGGCTCGGCCTCGGCCGCCGTTCCGTTCTCGGTCACCGCGTTCACCGGTTCGTCCGCCACTGAGACGATCACCACCACGGTGGTGTCCGGCTCCCTGGTGATCAGCGTGCCGGACAGCCAGGTCACCCTGCCCTCGCCGGTCCTTGACAGTGCGGGTGACCTGTTCACCACCAACGGCACCCTCAAGCCGGTCACGGTGACCGACACCCGGGCGGGTAACCCCGGCTGGACTGTCAGCGGCCAGGTCAACGACTTCTCGGACGGCCAGGGTCACGCCATCAACGGCGAGAACCTGGGCTGGACCCCGACCGTCGTGGACAACTCGACCGCGCAGGTCGTCACCCTGGGCGCCTCGGTGGCCTCCGCCAACGGCGTGGCTCCCGGCGACAACGGGACCGCGGGCCTCAAGCAGTCCCGCACCCTCGCCAACGGAACCGGCCTCGGCACCACGCACCTGTCGGCGTCCCTGACGCTCAACGTCCCGACCTCGACCGTGGCCGGGACCTACACCGCGACACTCACCCTGACGGCCATCTGATCAGGTTTCAGTACTGATCAGCGGCCGCACCGACAGCGAGCCGGCGGACCGAGCCTGACGTCTTGACACCCGCACGGATCGCAAGGGGGCAGCCGGGCAGCGCAATTGCCCGGCTACCCCCGCCCCCATTGTTCCGCATGTACTGCTTTAAGCCTCCGGAGAACACTGTGACATCGATGAACAGGACGACGCGAACGCGATCCTCCGGCAGGCTCGCCGCGTCCAGAATCGCCAC
>NZ_DASYZI010000035.1:0-1920 GCF_035946395.1 Actinocrinis sp. | reverse complement strand
GTGGAGCCTTCCGGCAATGAAGATCTTGTGGTGAGACCTCTTCTACCGGCAGGCTCCACTACTGTTCACGGGACGCACAGATCATCCCGTCCTGGGCGTGTCACCCCTGATCACCCACTTCGCGCCACCGAGAAAACCTCAGTGTGCCGGTAGAAACTGCATGCCGTGTGTGACAACGGCATCACTTCCGAATATTCCCGTTAACGCGGCCGGTGTCCGGCGTTCACAACAGTGTGTGAACCATGTCGCCGCTGACCGGGACTGTTCGTGCAGTACGGGTGCACGAATGGTGGACGTGCACACCAGTGCGCCGAAAGTGAGTTGTGTAAACACAAAATTATGCGTCGACTCGGGCGAGACGCACCGCGACCTTGGGGTGGGAAGGGGTTGGGAGCTGTGGCCGGTCCGCGCTTTCTCTTCGTCTGCTCGAACGGGGCCGGCACCCACGCCCGGTCGGTGATCGTGCCGAACACGCTGAACCCGGCGCAGAAATCCGAGCACGTGGCCTGGCGGCTGCTGGGCGCGAACAACCGCGAACTCGGCCGCAGCCCGATCTGGTACCCCGACGTCGAGTCCTGCCGCGAGGCGGTGCGCGTACTCAAGCGGGAGATCGGCGGGGTGACCCCGGCGATCATGTCGGTGCCGCAGCCCGGCGGCGCGTGGAGTTGGCGGTTGGCGGTCAGCGGCACGCCGGTCGCGGTGGCCGGGCGCCCGTACCACCGGCAGCGCGAGTGCGCCTACAACCTGAACCACTTCGTCGCCGCGGTGCCCGACGCGCTGATCGCCGACGAGCCCTGCAACACGGGCCGCCGATGAGCACGTCCTCGTACACTCCGCTGTCTGGGCCGTCCGGAGCGGGAACCGCCGCAGGCTCGGGTGCCGACGCGGCGCGGCCGCGGCCGATCACCATCCGCCGCGGCACCGGCGACCGGGCGTTCCGTGGCCTGGCCCGCGGCAGCGGCGCCCTGGTGCTGCTGATGATGGCGCTGGTCGGCGGATTCCTGGTGCTGCGCGGCTGGTCGGCGCTGCGGGTGGACGGCCTGAAGTTCCTCACCACGCAGCAGTGGGAGCCGGACTCGCACGACTTCGGCATCGCGGGCGTGCTGACCGGCTCGGTGCTGATCGGCCTGACCGCGATCTTCTTCGCCCTGCCGCTGGCGCTCGGGACCGCGCTGTACATCTCCGAATACGCCCCCGCCTTCCTCAAGGGCACGCTCATCTCGCTGGTCGACCTGATGGCGGCGATCCCGAGCGTGGTCTACGGCCTGTGGGGCTTCCTCTTCCTCGAACAGCACGTGGTCGGCGTCTCCCGGTTCATCTCCACGTACTTCGGCTGGATCCCGCTGCTCAAGGTCGACGGCGCGGATCCTCACAATGCCCTGATCAACCTGAACGTCTACAGCGGCTCGACGTTCATCGCCGGGCTGACGGTCGCGCTGATGGTCACGCCGATCGCGACCTCGGTCATGCGCGAGGCCTTCAGCCAGGCGCCGCTCGGCGAGCGCGAGGGCGCCTACGCGCTCGGCGCGACCCGCTGGGGGATGATCCGCACCGTGGTGCTGCCGTTCGGCCGCGGCGGCGTCATCGGCGGCACGATGCTGGGGCTCGGCCGCGCGCTCGGCGAGACCATCGCCGTCTACATCGTCATCTCGATCGGCTACTCGATCCAGCCGCACATCCTGCAAGCCGGCACCAGTTCGGTCTCCGCGCTGATCGCCAACCACTACGGCGCGGCCACCGCGCTGGACATGTCCGGGCTGATGGCCGCCGGCCTGGCGCTGTTCGTACTCACCCTGATCGTCAACTTCGCCGCGTCCGCGATCGTCGCGCGCAGCCGCTCCGGGTCCGTGAGCGAGGCCTGAGATGAGTCAGACCCCTGTGACCTCCGAGGCGTTCCCGCAGGCCGCCGTTCCGCAGCCG
>NZ_DASYZI010000034.1:0-2029 GCF_035946395.1 Actinocrinis sp. | reverse complement strand
CTCGACCGGGCTCCCGACGGACCCGCCCCCGCAGTCTGCCGATGACGCATAACAAAACTCTAGAGGTTGTGTCGCAATCTACGGAATAGTTGTTTGCAGATTGAAAAGTCAAGACTGCCTAATGCATCGTCAGACGATGGGGGCGCCACGGTAAACGCACAGTCATGCCCGGCGCACTCACCGAAGCCGGAAACGCCGCAGCCGCCGAAATGACGCCGCGTCAGACGTGACAGATGCGAGCTCTACACCCCTACATCGCATCGTGAGCGTCTCAGGAACGACCGCTCCACGCGCCCGAGGGGACCTTGCCATCACCGCCGGGCTGCTCCGGCGGGACCTTGAGGATGTGCTCAAGGTAGATCGCCGCGGCGATCAGCGCCGCCCCGGCCAGGAAGGCGAAACCGCAGCGCAGCGCCTCGGAGCGGTAGATGCCGAGATCCAGCCGCCCGAGCAGGAAGAGCCCGTAGCCGCCGTAGACCCCGGCGAACACCGAGCCGACCAGGCCCGAAGCCTTCGCGAGCACGAGCGCGCGGGCCGCCTGTAGCGGGTCGATGGGTTTGACCGGCCGCTCGTTCGGCTCACGGAGCAGTCCGCGTTCGATCCGCGTCCGCACCTCGCGGTACGCGGTGAACCTGGCACGCAGACCGAGCGCGACGCCGAAGACCGCGGCCGCCAACACCGCCAGGGTGATCGGCGCGGACAGCGGCACGGCGGGAATGCGGTCGCCGTCGAGATGATCCCAGAAGCGGATGACCACATAGGAGATGACGGCGACGGCGACGGTGGTTGCCACGAGCACCAACGGTTTGGTCGGCTTCACGGCCCCAGTGTGTCAGTTTCGGCTCTCCCCGGGCGAACGTGCCCGGGCCCGCGGCGCCGGAACTTCGGGGCGTCAGAACACAGGTCGAGTCAGATTGTCATGAGTATTCATTCGGACGCCTGCGATGCAGGGTCGCGAATGATCACAGCCGTCGCGGCGATCACAACTGGAGGATCAAATCGTCGCGACGCTTGACCCCGCTGATCGGTTTGAGCGCCTCAAGCAGCGCGGAGACCGGCCCCCAGCCCGGCAGCAGCGCACCGGGTTCCACATCGCTCCACGGCACCAGCACGAAGGCGCGCTGATGCGCGCGCGGATGCGGGACGGTCAGCCGGGAGTTGTGGGTGACCAGCGCGTCGTAGGCGATGATGTCCACGTCGATGGTGCGGGCGGACCAGGGCTCCTCACGACGCCGGTGCAGTGCCTGCTCGATCGCGAGCGCCCGGTCCAGCAGGGTCAGCGGCATCAGGTCGGTGGCGACCACGGCGACCGCGTTCAGGAAGAACGGCTGGTCGCTCAGATCCATCGAACCCGCCGCGTCCAGCGGCCCGCCGAAGGGCTCGGTCTCGTACACCGGGGAGAGTTGCACGATTTCCAGGGCCGGGGTGTCCACCAGGGCGTCCACCGCGGCTTGAAGGTTCTCCAGCCGATTGCCGAGGTTGCCACCGAGGGCCAGCACCGCGCGGTGGTCGTAACCGCGCTTGCGCCTTGGGGTCATCGGGCGTCCTCCCGCGCGGCGGCCCGCCGCCGGATGGTGACGGTCACGTCCTCGAAAGGCACTGAGATGGGCGCGTCCGGCTTGTGCACGGTGATCTCCGCCTCGTGGACCGCGGGATCCGCCAGGCAGGCCGAGGCGATCCGCTCGGCCAGCGTCTCGATCAGGTTCACCGGTTCGCCCTCGATCAGCTTGACGATCCGTTCGGCGATGATCCCGTAGTCGGCGGTCGCGCCCAGATCGTCGCCCGCGGCGGCCGCCCTGGTGTCCACGGTCAGCGCGGCGTCCACGATGAAGGTCTGGCCCTCGGCCCGTTCCCGCGGGTACACCCCGTGCAGGCCGCGCCCCCGCAACCCGTGCAGAACTATTCGGTCCAGTCCCGACAACCGGTCCACGCCCTCACCCATCACCCCTCCGTCTGCGATTTGCCGCCTACGGCATGCTGCCTGCCCAAACCGTGCCGCGGTCTAACCCCTTGCGGGGCTTTTCGGGGC
>NZ_DASYZI010000033.1:0-16481 GCF_035946395.1 Actinocrinis sp. | reverse complement strand
CCGATGCTCTGCGCCGAGCCGAGGTCTACCTGGAGCCACTGCGGGAAGGCGTTGTTCGTGGATTCCCAGTAGCTGCTGGTGTTGCCGTCGTTGGCGTTGGTGGCGGGAAAGCCCGACTGTGAACCGCTCGCCGTGATCGGCTGGTTCAGCGCAAGGTTCGAACTCGGCGTCACGCCGGTGCCGGACAGCGAGACGGTGCTCGGGCTGTTGGTCGCGTTGCTGGTGATGGTGATCGCGCCTGCCCGCGAGCCTGCGGCCGTGGGCTTGAATGTGACGCTGATGGTGCAGGAGGCTGCGGCGGCGATGGAGGTGCCGCAGGTGTTGGTCTGTGCGTAGTCTCCGGATGCTGCGATGGAGGTGACCGATGCGGTCGCGGTGCCGCTGTTGGTGACGGTCACGTTCTGCGCGCCGCTGGTCGTGCCGACGTTCTGGTTGCCGAAGTTCAGGCTCGCCGGGGAGGTGCTCAGCGCCGGGCCGCTGTTGGTGATCGGCGGGGAGTTGACGGTGCCCAGGATGTTCGTCAGCACGGCGCTGGTGAACTGGGACTGGAGTGTGCTGGAGGTCGCGCTCTCCACCTGGAACGCGCCGGGCTGCGAGGCCGCGGGCGAGCCGAAGCAGCCCCCTGCGGTCTGCGTCCCGACGTGGCTCGCCTGGTCCACGTTGCCGGTCACGGTCCAGTTGCTCACGCCGTTGACCGCGAAGCCATAGCCCATGTACGAGCCCTCAAGCGTGTTGTTCGTGACCGAACCGCCGTAGTTGGTGCCGGTGGTGCAGTTCCACACCTGCTGGCCCATCGCGACGCCGATCTTGATGTACGCGCTCTGAGCGTCGATGGTGTTGTTGGTGACGAGCGTGCCGGTGTAGTTGCCGTTCATCGGCGCGTAGTCGACCATGTTGATCCCGCCGAACAGCAGCTGCGTCCTGGCGATGATCGTGTTGTTCTGGATCGTCGAGCCGGGCGCGCCGAAGACCACGATGCCGCCGTCGGTGGCGTCCTGCACCGTGTTGCCCTGGACCAGGCTGTTGCCGCAGGCGAGCGAGATGCCGTCGGCCCAGGTGCTGTTGCCGGGGGCGGTCGGCGTCGCGGTGCCGGACGGGCCGATGGTGTTGTTCAGGATCTTCGCGTTCTGGCACGTCGGCGTGTTGTTGGTGACGGTGCCCTCGATGAAGTGCATCGCGGACCAGCCGCGCGGGTCGTGCGCGGTGATGTTCTGCACGGTCTGGCCGGTGCCCGAGCCGCCCATCTCCAGCAGCGCGCCGCCGCTGAGGATGCCGAGCGCGGGCCGGTTGCCGTCCACCTGGATGTTCTCGACGGTCACGCCGGACTGGTTGTTGCCGTTGATCGCGGTGGTGAGGCTGCTGCCGGTCACCCGCAGGATCGCGCGGGTGCTGTCGGTGGGCAGGCCCTGCGTGTAAATCTGCTGGTTGGGCGCGGTGAAGGTGACCGAGTTGCTCAGCGAGAAGACGGCGCCGGGGCACAGCACGGCCTGCGCGCCGGTGCCGACCAGCGCGGCGTTGATGTCGGCGTCGGTGCCGGACGCGATACACGACGTCGCGGCGGGCGCGGTGGACGGCGACGTGCCCGGCGATGCAGAGGTCTGTATGGCCAGCGCGGCCATGACCGCGACGAGGCTGGTCAGCGATGCACGGCGCAGGGGTCGCAGAGACATGCCCGGAGCCTGAGCGGTGCCCAGCGCCCTGACAACCCCCAGTGTCCTGACAACCCCCAGTGTCCTGACAACACCCAGTGTCCTGACAACACCCGGTTTCCTGACGGCGGCTGGTGTCCTGACAATGCCCTGCACTCTGATGACTCTCAGCGCTCTGACTGCTCTCAGCGCACTCGTAACCCGGTGCATGACGCCTCCTTGCGCATGGTGGTGGCCTGAGTCGTGGTCACCGTACAAGCGGTGCAGTATCGTCGCAAGGTTTCTACATTGAAAAGAAAAATCCCGACAGTGCTCGGGAATATCCTCTTCGCGCACTGCGGCGCAGGGCCGCATAGATCGGATCTCTACGGCTTCCTTGAGCCGTGAGTCACCACGCGGGGGTGGGCATCCGGACGATCGCGACGGACTGTGCCGGAAGGTGGAGGTGGTCCACCCGCGTCGTGTCGATCGCGCCGGACGTGCCGAAGGTGGGCGGGTCGGCGTCGCCCTGGTCGATGCGGATCGCCGCGTCCGAGGCGAGCAGCACGGCGCTGCCCGCAGCGTCGAGCCGGATCGAGCGTGCCCGGTCCGCGAGGTTCACCGCGACCCGCACCGCGCCGCGCTGCACGACCAGCCACTGTGCGGGCTCGTCGTAGACGACGCGCACCGCCGTCAGCCGCGGATCCTGTAGATCCGGCTCGCTGTGCCGCAGCGCGATCAGGGCCCTGTACCAGTCGAGCAGTTCGCGGTGTTCGTCCCGCGCGATCTCATTCCAGTCCAGCCGCGAGCGGGCGAAGGTCTCCGGGGCCTGCGGATCGGGTACGTCCTCGCCGGCCCACCCGTGCCGGGCGAACTCGCGGCGGCGGCCCTCGCGGATCGCACCGCCGAGCTCGGGATCCGGGTGGTCGCAGAAGTACTGCCACGGCGTGCTCGCGCCCCACTCCTCGCCCATGAACAGCATCGGCGTGAACGGCGCGGTCAGCAGCAGCGCCGCGCCGATGCGCCGTCGGCCCGGCGGGAGCGCGGCGCCGATCCGGTCGCCGAGCGCGCGGTTGCCGACCTGGTCATGGTCCTGAAGGAAGCAGACGAAACGGTTCGCGCCGATCAGCACCGTGTCCACGGGGCGGCCATGCGTGCGACCGCGGAAGGACGACCACGAGCCGTCGTGGAAGTAGCAGCTTGTTAGGGTCTTGGCGAACGCGCAGATCGAGCCGAAGTCCGCGTAGTAGCCGTGGCGTTCACCGGTCAGCAGGCTGTGCAGCGCGTGGTGGAAGTCGTCGTTCCATTGCGCGTGAACGCCATAGCCGCTGTGCGTGCGGGGTGTGATGATGCGCGGATCGTTCAGATCGGTCTCCGCGATCAGCGCGAGTGGTCGGCCGAGCCGCGCGGCGAGGTCGTCGACAGCGATCGAGAGCTGTTCGAGCACGTGCACGGAGCGCGTGTCGGCCAGTGCGTGCACGGCGTCCAAGCGCAGCCCGTCGAGATGGTAGTCGCGCAGCCAGTGCAGCGCGTTCTCGACGATGTACGCGCGCACCTCGTCCGATCCGGAGTCGTCGAGGTTGACCGCCCACCCCCACGGGGTCTGATGCTTCCCTGTGAAGTAGGGCCCGAACTCGGCCAGGTAGTTCCCGCTCGGGCCGAGGTGGTTGTACACGACGTCGAGCAGCACACCGATGCCGCGCCGATGACAGGCGTCGATGAAACGCACCAGCCCGCTCGGGCCGCCGTAGGGCTCGTGTACCGACCAGGGCGCGACGCCGTCGTAGCCCCAGCCGTGCGTGCCGGGGAACGCGGTGATCGGCATCAGCTCGACCAGGTCGACACCGAGCTGCGCGAGGTGGTCGAGTCGGCCGATCGCGGCGTCGAACGTGCCCTCCCGGGTGAACGTGCCGATGTGCAGCTCGTAGGCGACGGAGCCCGGCGCAGTCAGCCCGGTCCACGTCTCGTCGGTCCAGTGGAACAGCGCCGGGTCGACCACGCGGCTCGCGTCGTGCACGGTGCGCGGCTGATGCCATGAGCGGGGATCGGGCCGGGGCGTGCCGCCGTCGAGAGAATAGGCGTAGTCGGTTCCCACGCCTGCGGAGGGCACGTCGAGCTCCCACCAACCCTCACGCCACGGCTCGGACGCAGGGCGCTGCTTCATCGGCAGGCGCTCGTCGCCGAGGACGAGATCGACCTGCTTCGCGCGCGGCGCCCACACGGCGAAGCAGGTCACTGTGTGTCCGAAGGCTGCGAAATGCGGCCGTCCTGCCGAACGAGCAGGGCCACCGGAAGCGTGCGGGTCAGCTCTTCGAGCGGGACCGAGTCGCTGATCGCCGTGTGCGGCTCGAAGACGCGCCCGGTCAGTTCGCAGCGCCAGGTCCCCGGCGGCAGGGCGAGCGACGTGCCCTGCCAGCCGCCCCGGCGGGCGAGGCCGGCCGGCAGCCGGGTCGCCACCACGGCGACGTGGTCGCCGCGCAGGAACGCGACCGCGTGCTCGGCCGCCGGGCCGGCGGGGAACAGCGGCGTCTGATCGGCCCGTGCGTCGAACCAGCCGGGGTGCGCACGGCGCAGCCGCAGCGTGCGGCTGACCAACAGCGGCTTCTCGTCCTGCGGCGCGAGCGCCTCGCCGGCGGCCTGCTCGCGGTCGATCCGGGCCAGGCGCTCGGCCAGCGCGGCGAAGTCGACCGGCCGCCGGTTGTCCGGATCCACCAGCGCCCGGAACTCCACCTCGCTGCCCTGATACACGTCCGGAACGCCGGTCATGGTCAGCTGCAACAACTTCTGCGCCAGGCGGTTGACGGCGGCGTGCCGCTCGATGTGGCCGGCGAAGCGGTGGACCGAGGCGCGCAGGTCCTCGTCAGCGAGCACCAGCTTGGCGAAACCGAGCACCGCCGCCTCGTACGCCGGCGCGGGCGCGGTCCACGAGGTGAACGCCTTCGCCTCGCGCACCGCCTTGGTCAGGTACGGCAGCAGCCGGTCCTCGTCGATCGGCCAGCAGCCGACCAGCGTCAGCCACAGCAGGTACTTCACCTCGGGATCAGCCCACTGATCCTCGGCGGCCGGGCCGTCGGCGAGGGCGCGCACCCGCGCGAGCTCGTCCGCGCGCGCCTGCCAGCCGGCCACCGCCGCCGCCCACTCCTCGGGCAGCTCGGCCAGCACCGCGAGCCGCGCGCGCACGTCCTCGGAACGTTTGGCGTCGTGCGTGCTCAGCGTCGTCATCCCGTTCGGCCAGCGGGCTTGCAGCAGCGCGCAGAACAGGTGGAAGCCGGTGGGGGAGAGCGCCGGGCTCGCCGGGTCGCCGCCCACGTCCCCGGCCATCGGCAGCGCGTTCCACCGGTAGGTCGCCGTGTCCTCGACGCCCTTGGCCGCGACCGCCCCGGAGACCTGCTGGAAGCGCACCTGGAACTCGTCGCGCAGCCGGTCGCGCGGGCCGATCCGCCCGAGGGCCAGATCCCGGACGATCGCGAGGGTGTCGTGCCGCGGCTCGGGCAGCATCATCGATGCCTGCGATACGGCCACCTCCAGCAGCCTGACCGAATCGGGCGGCGGCGGCTCGCCGGGCACCGTGTACGCGCGGTACACCGGCAGCGCGGCCAGCAGCATCCTGACCGCGTCGCGCAGAGCGGTGTGGGTGTGGTCGATCAGGTCGAGGTCGGTGCGGCAGATCGCGCCGAGCAGGTCGGTGAGCCGGTCGAGCTCGGCGTGCAGGACGTGGTCGAGCACGTCCAGCTTGGCCTGCGCCACGACCGCGCCGAACTCGGCCGACGCGCCGGTCGGCGCGGTGTTGATCAGGCTTGTGCCTACCAAGCCCGTGCCGAGCCCGCCGCCGGTCAGTCCACTGTGCAGCGCGGTCAGCCGGGCCGCACCGGAAGGATCGGTGAGCAGCGCGGTCACCGCGCGCATCGCGTCGTAGCCGGTGCTTCCCGCGCAGGGCCAGTCGTCGGGCATGGTCTCCTCGGGCGCGAGGATCTTCTCCGCCACGATCCACTTGCCGCGCGCCGCGGCGTCGAGCCGTCGCAGATAGCCGCGCGGGTCGGCGAGGCCGTCCACGTGGTCGACGCGCAGGCCGTCCAGTACGCCGCGCTCCAGCAGGTCGAGCAGCAGCCGGTGGGTGGCGTCGAATACGGCCGGGTCCTCGACCCGCAGCGCGATCAGCGTGCTGATGTCGAAGAACCGCCGATAACCCGGCTCCTCGGCGGCCACCCGCCAGTGCGCCACCCGATAGTGCTGCGCGCGCAGCAGTTGTGGCAGCGGCAGCGACTCGGTGCCGGGGCGCAGCGGGAAGACGTGGTCGAAGTAGCGCAGCACCGGCGCCTGCTCGGACGTGTCCGTGCCCGCGTCCGTGCCCGCGTCGATGTACAGCTCGCCGTCGCGCACGCACTCGCCGATCCGGCGGCCGAGCACCGGTAGCAGCATCGAACCGCCCTGCGCCGTCCAGTCGATGTCGAACCACGACGCGTACCGCGAATCGGGGCCGTCGCGCAGCACCGACCAGAGCGCGTGGTTGCGGGACTCCGGCACCGGCATCCCCATGTGGTTCGGCACGATGTCCGCGACGGCGCCCATTGCGCGCTCGTGCAGCGCGCCGGCCAATCGCAGCAGCCCCTGCTCGCCGCCGAGCTCGGCGTTGATCCGGCTGTGGTCGACCACGTCGTAGCCGTGTACCGACCCGGGGGCGGCTTGCAGGATCGGCGAGAGATAGGCGTGCGTCACGCCGAGTTCGTGCAGATAGGGGACGACGGCGACCGCGTCGTCGAAGGTGAAGGCCGGGGAGAGCTGCAAACGGTAGGTGGACGAGGGCGTCGTCACGCTCCGCTCGCTCTCGCGCACATCGCCCTCGCCCACGCGGCCCTCACCTACAGTTCGCTGCCACTCGAACCAACCGGGTTGCCCACAGCTCGCAGCGTAAACGGGGGCGATCCGGCTCGCGCGTCCAGCTGGCACAGGAGTGAACAGGCGCACGAGTGAACGCCGGTCGGCCGCGCGGCGGGCCGGTGGAACTTTCGAAAGGCGGCCTGCCCACGTGCATCGTGGCAGGGGCTGATCGCGCTGATGAGCAGGCATCTCGGCGCGGCGCCGGCGCGCCGCCGCGGCATACCGGCGTTGACGCGCGAAACCGGAACCGTACTCTCACGGCGTCACACAGCCTTCGTCGGAGGAGCCATGCGAGTACGTATTCCGGGCGCCCGCCTGCGACTGACCACCATGACGGCCACAGTGGCCGCCGCGGCTTCGGCCATCGCGCTGGCCTTGGTGCCCTCGGCCCACGCACTGTCGACCACCGGCGAGTTCAACTACGCCGAGGCGTTACAGGACTCGATGTTCTTCTACGACATCCAGCGCTCCGGCCAGCTGCCTCCGGACAATCCGGTGGACTGGCGCGGCGACTCGGACCTGTCGGACGGCTCGGACCACGGCGTCAACCTGACCGGCGGCTACCACGACGCCGGCGACCTGGTGAAGTTCGGGCTGCCCGAGGCCTACTCGATGACCATGCTGGCCTGGGGCCTGGCCGACTACGGCTCGGGCTACGGCTCCGCGGGCCAGACGCAGGCGGCGCTGGAGAACCTGCGCTGGGGCGACGACTACATCCTGTCCGCGTTCCCCGCGCCCACCACCTACTACGGCCAGGTCGGCGACGCATCCACCGACCACTCGTACTGGGGCCCGGCGGAGACGAACCCGAACACCCGTCCCTCGTCCGCGCTCAGCACCAGTTGCACCGGCGCCGACCTGGCCGGTCAGGCCGCCTCCGCGCTGGCCGCGTCCTCGGTGGTGTTCAAGAGCAGCGACGCGAAGTACTCGGCGCAGCTGCTCACCCAGGCGCAGGCGCTGTGGAACTTCGCCAACAGCTACCGCGGCAACTACAGCAACTGCATCACCGGGGCTCAGGGCTATTACACCTCGGTCAGCGGGTACTGGGACGAGCTGGTGCAGGGCGCGATCTGGATCTACCGCGCCAGCGGCACCGCCAGCTGGCTGACCACCGCCGAGACCGATTACGCGAACCTTCCGCTGGCCAGCCAGTCCACCGTGCACGAATACAACTGGACGATCAGCTGGGACGACGTGAGCTACGCCGACTACATCATGCTGGCGCAGATCACCGGTCAGTCCTCGTACATCGCGGACGCGGAGCGCTTCCTCGACTGGTGGACCACCGGCGTCAACGGCTCGAAGGTCAGCTACTCGCCGGGCGGCGAGGCGTTCCTCAACCAGTGGGGCTCGCTGCGCTACGCGGCCAACACCGCCTTCGCCGCGCTGGAGTTCAGCGACTACCTGACCGCCAACAACCTGGACGCGACGCGCGCCTCGACGTACCACGGCTTCGCCGTCGGGCAGATCAACTACATGCTCGGTGACAACCCGAACCACGAGAGCTACGAGGTCGGATTCACCAACGGCGGCGCGAACAGCTCCTGGCCGCAGAATCCGCACCACTCCACCGCGCACGACTCGTGGATGAACAACCTGACCACCCCGGCGCAGACCCGGCACCTGGCCTACGGCCTGCTCGTCGGCGGCCCGACCGCCGCGAACGACGCCTTCACCGACGACCGCTCACAGTATCAGTACACTGAGGGTGCGCTCGACTACAACGCGCTGTTCTCCGGCGCGCTGGCCCGGCTCGCCCAGCAGTACCCGACCACGCCGGTGGCGAACTTCCCGAAGGCCGAGCTGCCCGACGGCCCGCAGCAGTACGTCCAAGCCGCGATCAACAACCAGGGCTCGAACTTCATCGAGATCAAGGCACTGATCAACAACCAGTCGGCCTGGCCGGCCCGGCCGATGCCGAACGCGAGCTTCCGCTACTACTTCACCCTCGACGCTGGCGAGAGCGCCTCGCAGGTGACGTTGCAGTCCTCGTACAACCAGTGCCAGGCGCCCTCCGCGCCGGCGCAGTACTCGGGCAGCACCTACTACATCACCGTCTCCTGCTCGAACCTGAACCTGGAGCCGGACGGCGAGGCCGACTACACCAACATCGACTACCAGGCGCAGGTCCAGTTCCGGCTGACCTTCCCCAACGCGCACAACCCGGCCGAGGACTGGTCGTTCCAGGGCATTCCGACCACGGTCAACGCGACTCCGGTGACCGTCGCCGACATCCCGCTGTACTCGGGCAACACGCTGGTCTGGGGCAGCTCGCCGAGCGCCGCCGCCCTGCCCGGCGTGCCGGGCGCGCTGACCGCGGGCTCGGTGACCTCGACCGGCGCGACCCTCTCGTGGACCGCCGCGACGCCCGGCGGCAACCCGCTGGCCGGATACGACGTCTACTCCTCCGCCGGTCGCCTGGTCGCCACGGTCGGGCCGACGACGACCTCGTACGCGGTCACCGGGCTCAACTCGAACCGGACCGCGCCCTACGGCTACTTCGTCACCGCGGTGGACTCGCAGGGCCTGGCGTCGGCGGGCTCGAACATCGCTCAGTTCATCACCTCGGGCAACACCTCGCTGACGGCTTCGGCGAGCACGCCGCCGTCCGTGCCCGGCACGCTGCTGGCCTCGTCCGTCGGCAGCGGCGGGGCGACGCTGACCTGGTCGGCCTCGACCGCGGGCAGCAGCGCCGTGTCGGGCTACGACGTTTATCAGCTCTCGCCGAGCCCGAAGCTGATCGCCACCACGGCGGCGTCGGCGACCTCGTACACGCTCGCCGGGCTGTCCGCCGGATCCGCGTACGCATACGAAGTCGCCGCGCTCGACTCGGCCGGGCGCGTCTCGCAGGTGATGCAGGCCGCCGCGTTCACCACCCTCGGGACCGGAGCCAGCGCCTCGCCGAGCCCGTCGGCGTCCGCGAGCCCGAGCCCGAGTGCTAGCCCGAGTCCCAGTGCCAGTCCCAGTGCCAGCCCGAGCCCGTCGCACAGCCCATCCCCGTCTGCGTCGCCCTCGGCGAGCGCGACCGGTTCGGGCGGCTGCGTGGCCACGTACACGCTCACCAACAGCTGGGCGGGCGGGTTCCAGGGCTCGATCACGATCGCGAACAACGGCACCACGCCGATCAACAACTGGGTGATCACCTGGACGTTCCCCGGCGACCAGAAGATCGGCCAGATGTGGAACGCAACTTACACGCAGTCCGGTGAGCAGGTGACCGCGACATACATGTCCTACAACACGCCGATCGCGCCCGGCAGCTCGGTCAACTTCGGCTTCACCGGGACGTTCACCAGCAACGACGCCTCGCCCACCTCGTTCAAGGTCAACGGGGCCGGCTGCCCGTAACCGCCGGCGCCTCCCGGTGCGGGCCCGCGGATCCGGAGATCCGCGGGCCCGCGTGTTGCGGAACCGTTGACGCCTGGCGGATCGCGCCGCATACTCCCTCTTGCTCGCTCCGTAAACGTTTCCGGAAACGCCGCGGGACTCTCTGCCGCGGCGGCTGCCCGGGGACGACCGCGGCCTGCCGCCGCCGTGGCTGCGGCCGGCCGTCCGCGCCTGCCCACTTTTCCGCTCCCCCTTACTCGCGCAGGAGCAACGATGCTTCAACGTGCACGAATGCGACGCCGCGTCGTCGTGGCCATCGCGGCGGCGGTCGCGCCGATCGCCGCGCTGCTGACCGTGGTGGTGATGCCGGGCTCCGCCTCGGCCGCCGTCCCCGCCCCGCCCGCAGGCTGGACCACGGTGTTCAGCGACGACTTCACTGGTGCCGCGGGCACCGGCCTGAACACCTCGAACTGGCTCTACGACACCGGCACCAGTTACCCCGGCGGCGCCGGGAACTGGGGCACCGGCGAGGTGGAGACGGTGACCAACTCCACCTCCAACGTCTATCAGGACGGCAACGGCCACCTGGTGATCAAGCCGATCAACAGCGGCGGCGCGTGGACCTCCGGCCGGGTGGAGTCCCAGCGCACCGACTTCGCCGCGCCGGCCGGCGGCCAGATGGAGATCACCGCCTCGATCGAGCAGCCCAACCCGGGCAGCGGCGTCGGCTACTGGCCGGCGTTCTGGGCCATGGGCGCGGCCGCGCGGCCCGTCGGCGCGACCAACTGGCCGAGCATCGGCGAGCTGGACATCATGGAAGATGTCAACGCCCTGAGTGAGGTCTCGCACACCTTCCACTGCGGCGTGGACCCGGGCGGCCCGTGCAACGAGACCACCGGCGTCGGCAGCGGGCTGCTCGCCTGCGGCGGCTGCCAGACCGGCTACCACACGTACTCGGTCATCGTGGACCGTACCCACGCCGGGGCCGAGCAGCTGCGGTTCTACACCGACGGCGCGCTCCAGCTGACGGTCAACCAGAGCCAGTTCGACGCGACCACGTGGTCGAACGCGGTCGACCACGGCTTCTTCATCATCCTCAACGTCGCCATCGGCGGCGCGTACCCGAACGCGATCTGCGGCTGCGGGTCGCCGAACGGCGCCACCAGTTCCGGGGCCGGGATGAGCGTGGACTACGTCGCGGTCTACGAGACCGGAAGCGGTTCGAGCAGTTCGCCGAGTCCGAGCGCGAGTCCGAGCCCGTCGCACAGTGCGTCGCCGAGCCCGAGTCCGTCGTCCACCGGTGGCGGCGGCACCTGCACGACCACGGCCACGTCGAACATCTCAGCCGACTGCTTCAACTCCTCGCTGGGCGGGGTGACGGTGAGCGCCGCCACCGGCGACACCAACCCGGCCGGCGTCGACGGCAACCAGGTCGCTCAGCTGAGCAACGGCGAGTATGTGGAGTACAACAACATCAACTTCGGAGCCACCGGGTCGAGTCAGTTCGACGCCCGGGTGGCCTCCGGCGCCGCCGGCGGTGTCAGCGGTCTGGTGAACGTGGTGCTCGACAACCCGAACAACGCGCCGATCGGCAACTTCGCCGTCGGCAACACCGGCGGCTGGTCGGCCTGGAGGACGGTGCCGGCGAACATCGCCAAGACCACCGGCGTGCACAACGTCTATCTGGAGTTCTCGTCGGCGACGCCCGGGAACCCGCCGTACGTCAGCGTGCACTACTTCGACTTCCCGACGCAGTGACATCCACGCAGTGACATCCACGGCGAAATCCGCCGGATGACTCGCCGGGGCGCAGACGGGCGGCACCCCGTCTGCGCCCCGGCAGCCTTGTCTACCGCAGCGGCTACAGGCTGTTCCAGGTGATCGAGAAGCTGCCGCCGGTCAGCGAGGAGACGGTGGCCTCAGGCGCGCCGGACGACGAGACCATGTCGATGCCGGTCGGGTTGAAGCCGCTCAGCGTCGAGCCGTTGACCAGCGAGTTGCTGAAGGAGACCTTGCCGAAGTCGGCCAGCGGGAGCACGCCGCCGCTGTACGGGGCCTCGGCGATCACCTCGGCCGAGGAGCGCTTCGCGCTGGTGAGCTTCTTGGTCACCGTTTGGCTCCAGCCCTCGGTGGAGTTCGTGAGCGTGAGGGTGAAGCTGCCGCCGCTGAACGAGACGCTCTCCGTGATGGAGTCGCCGGGACGCAGCGGGTTGCTGTAGTTGACCGGGAACTTCGGATACATCTCGTACCACGAGGAGTACACGGCGACGCCGCCGGAGCAGTCCGCCTCGGTGCCGGTCTGCTCGACCGTGTTCGAGCTGTAGCCGTCTAGCCCGACCCAGAAGCTCGAATAGCCGTTGCCCTTCGAGCAGTCCACCGCGGGCTGGGTGAACGTGGTGCTCACGCTGGAGTACGTCCCGCCGTTGGCGGCGTAGCCGGACCAGTTGGTGCTGGTGCTCGTGGCGCCCGCGGCGTGGCCGTGGCCGTGCGAGATGAAGTAGGGGGTGCTGACCGAGCCCTGATTCGGCGCGTGCAGCAGCGGTGCGGCGGCGGCGAGGGCGGGAAGGGCGGCCGAGCCGGTCAGCGGGGCCGCGGCGAGCGCCGCGGCGGCTGCGGCGCGCAGGGAGCGGTGGAACGGTGACAAGGGTTCTCCTCCAGGTTCTGCCTGCCGTGGGTACGGCGCTGGCGGACGCGGCGCGGGGCCCGTGGGCCTGGTGAGCCCGAGGCGCCCGGCCGCGAGTGGGTCACCCTAAGAGTTAAGACCCCATCGGCGACGACGGAAAGACCCTGTCCTGGAGCGATTTGTAAACGCAGGTTATCCCGCGCTGACGGGGGAGAACATCAATACATAAAGAATCGAACTCTGACTCGATGCGCGATGATTCGATGCACGGTGTGTCAGCCTTCGACGGGCTCCGCGTCGAGGTCGCGGGCGAGCAGGTCGGCGAGAGCTTCCAACGCCCGGTCGGCGGCGCCGTCGTCCGTGTCCGCGTCGTCCGCGCTCAGTGTCACGGTGGCGCCGTGGTCGACCCGGAGGGCTAGCACGGCCAGGATGCTGCGGGCGTCGGCGGCCGGTCCGTCGCCGACCCGCAGCCTTATCCGCACCGGCTGCGCGGTCGCGGCCTTGACGAAGAGCGCGGCCGGGCGGGCGTGCAGCCCGCTACGGGACGCCACGGTGACGGTCCGTTCGATGAGCATCGCGGTCCTCCTCCAGATCGCAGAGCCCGCAGGGTCCGGGCCTGAGAGTCACGGTTCGATGGTTACCTTGATGGCCTCGCCGCGGCTGACCACGTCCAGCGCGTCGAGCGCGCCGTCCAGCGGCAGCCGGTGGGTGATCAGGTCCTTGACGGGCACGGCCCCGGTGGCGATCAGGTCGAGGGCGCGGGCGTTGTGCGCGGGGCTGGAACCGTTCGCGCCGACGATCGTCAGCTCGCGGTAATGCACCAGATTGGAGTCGCAGGCGATCGTCGGCGCGTCCTGCGGCAGCCCGCCGAAGAAGCTGATCCGGCCCCGGCGCGCGGCGTACCGCAGCGCCTGCTCCTGCGCCTTCCCGGAGGCCGCGGCGGTGATCGCGACGTCGGCGCCGCGTCCGTCGGTGAGCTTGAGGATCTGCTCGACGACGTCGCCGTCCTCGGCGCAGACGGCCTCGTCCGGGGCGACCAGCGCGGCGGCCCGCTCCAGACGCTCGCGGTTGAGCTCGACCAGGAACACCCGCGCCGCCCCGCGCGAGCGGGCCAGCCGCACGTGCAGGCAGCCGATCGGCCCGGAGCCGACGACCACGACCTCGTCGCCCTCGCCGATCCGCGCCAACTCCTGTCCGTTGAGCACGCAGGCCAGCGGCTCGGCGACCGAGGCCTCGCCGAAACCGACGCCGTCCGGGATGCGATTGAGGCCGTTGACGGCCAGCACCTTCGCCGGCACGGTCATGTACTCGGCGAAGCCGCCGTCGAACTGGTAACCCATCGACTCCTGATTCGGACACACGGTCATCCGGCCACGCCGGCAGTCCGCGCACTGCCCGCACGGGATCGCCGCGATCACCTGGACCCGGTCACCCTCCGACCAGCCGGCGACTCCGGCGCCGATCTCGGCGATCTGCCCGGCGATCTCGTGGCCCAGCACCCGCGGCGGGTCGATGCGGTGGTGGCCGTGGCGGTAGATCTTCAGGTCCGTGCCGCAGGTCGAGCAGTTCCGTACCCTGATCTTCACCTCCCCCGGGCCGGCCTGGGGCTCGGGCGCGTCCTCGATGCGCACGTCCCCGGGGGCGTAGAAGCGGGTGACCTTCATTTGTCAGCGCCTTTCATGTCGGATCAGGAGACCGTGACCGGCCGCAGCAGCCGGAGCACCGTGTCCACGCCGTCGGCCTCCCGCAGCGCGCGAGCGCGCTGGGGGTCGAGCAGGATCTCGGCGAGTTCGGCGAGGATCGCCAGATGCCCGTCGCCGCGCGCCGCGATCGCGACGCACACGCTCACCGCGTTGCCTTCCCAGTCCACCGGTTCGGCGAGTTTGACGACGGCCAGCGCGTCGCGCAGCACCGCCTGCTTCCCGGCCGCCGTCGCGTGCGGGATGGCGACGCCCTCGCCGACGTACGTGGAGATGTCGTGTTCGCGTTCGAGCATCGCGTCGATGTATGAGGGCTCGACCGCGCCGATCTCCACCAGGACCTGCCCGCACCGGCGTACCGCCTCGGTACGGTCGGCCACGTGCTCGCCGAGCCGGACGGCCCGCGGTTCCAGCAGGCCGCCGTCGGCGGCGTGGTCGGACACAGCGTCAGACATCGATGACGCCGCCTTCCTTGATGGCCTTGAGGATCGCCTCCACGGCCGGATCGCCGAGGAAGATCTGGAACGGCACCACCGGCTTGGCCCCGGCCACCGCGCGTGCCCGGTCGGCCAGCCCGGCGTGGCAGACCACCAGGTCCGCGTCGGCCGGGATCTCGGCGACCGGCGAGTGCTCGACGGTGACCGGGAACTTCTTCAACTGCTTGCGCAGTTGGGCGGCGAGCATGACGCTGCTGCCCATCCCGGCGTCGCAGGCCACGATGATCTTGCGCACGTCGGACCCGATGATCACGGTCATGGTCCTCACGCCTCCCCGGCCGCTGTGTCTCGGGCCAGCACAGTGTTGTTTCTCGTTGACACAGCGTCGTTTCTTGTTGACACAGCGTCTGCGGGCCGTTCCTGGCGCACGGACGCTGATCCGGGCTCGGGCTCGGCCTTGTCGGCGCCGGTGTCCTCGGCCTTCTCCAGCCGCCCGAAGCCGAGCAGCACCGAGGCGACGGCGAAGGACACCGCTGCCGCGAGGAACACCCCGGCGAAGACCGGGAAGTAGCCGCCGCGCGGCGTTTCCGCGGCGTACGCGAAGATGCTGCCGGGGGAGGGGGAGGCGACCAGGCCGGCGCCGGTGGCCTCGAACCAGCCGATGCCCGTCATGCCGCCGGCGATCGCGGCCAGGATCAGCCGCGGCTTCATCAGGATGTACGGGAAGTAGATCTCGTGGATGCCGCCGAGGAACTGGATGATGATCGCGCCGGGCACGCTCGGGCGCAGCTTGCGCGGCCCGAACAGCAGGTAGGCGGCCAGGATGCCGAGGCCGGGGCCCGGGTTGCTCTCCAGCATGAACAGGATCGACTTGCCGCTGTGCAGCGACTGGGTCACGCCGAGCGGGTCGAGCACGCCGTGGTTGATCGCGTTGTTCAGGAACAGCACCTTCGCCGGCTCGATCACCAGGGCGGCCAGCGGCAGCAGATGGTGGTTGACCAGCGACTGCACGCCGTTTCCCGCCCACGTGGTGACGTGGTTGACCACCGGTCCGATGCCCCAGACGCCGAGCAGGGCGAAGGCGCCGCCGATGATGCCGAGCGAGAAGTTGTCCACCAGCATCTCGAAGCCGGTGCGCACCCGGTCCTCGACCAGCCTGTCGAACTGCTTGAGCGCGTACGCGGCCAGCGGCCCAGCGATCATCGCGCCGAGGAACATCGGCACGCTGGAGCCGACCACGACGCCCGCGGTGGCGATCGCGCCGACCACCGCGCCGCGCTGGCCGTGGATGGCCCGGCCGCCGGTGTAACCGATCAGGATGGGCAGCAGATACGTGATCATCGGGCCGACGAGCGCGCCGAAGCGTGCGTTGGGCAGCCAGCCGGTGGGGATGAACAGCGCGGTTATCAGGCCCCAGGCGATGAACGCGCCGATGTTCGGCATCACCATCGCGGCGAGGAAGCTGCCGAAGCGTTGTACTGTGGCGCGCATCCCGGTGCCCGTGGGCTGCGGGGTGTAGGCCATGGCCATGTCGTCCTCCTTGACTGACGGCCTGTGTGTCGTGGGTGTCGAGCCTCTCGATGCGCCGAACGCGGAACAGCGGATCAGTGGTCTGATAATGAGTGTCAGTGGTCTGCGCCGATCGGCACTCCTGACCCGGGCGGCGCGGGTCTCGCGCGCGGCTCGCGGGTCACCCGGATGCCGTCGCGGCCGATGTCTCCGGGACCGGGCATCCGGCTGCCGGGCAGGCCGACGGCCGCGCCGCCCCAGGCGACCGCCTCGATCAGCGCCTTCTCGCCGCGCGCGCCGGCGGCCAGGAACCCGGCGAGCAGCGCGTCGCCCGCGCCGACCGTGCTGCGCGGCTCGACCTCGGCGCCGCGCGCGTGCA